>CAYTPH010000166.1:0-5923 GCA_964439635.1 uncultured Terriglobales bacterium | reverse complement strand
AGTGCGCCGAGAGCGCCGGGACAGCGATTCAACACGGAGGACACGGAGGAACGGGGGCGCGTAGGAAGTCGGGAGGGCACGGCTTCAGCCGTGCCGACAAGACAAGCCCATATTAGGAGAGCCGGCTTCAGCCGGCGAAAGATGTTAGCCCCGGGCGTAAGCCCGGGGTCAGCAGCCCTTTCGAGAAAGAGCCCGCTTCAGCGGGCGGCAGGATGTTTTGAAAACGGAACAACCCTGAGGCCAAAGTAGATGAGCGCACGGTTCTCATGCATACTCCCGCTATGAAACGTGGGTTGGTCATCGCAGTCCTGGTCCTTGCCTCATCGGCCTCGTCGCAAGATACCTCGACTGGCTCCACGCAGCCGCTCGCACCCGCGACCATCGCCAACGGCGTCCTTGAGCACGTGCACCTTGGGTTGTCCTGTCCGGTGCCTCCCGGGATGCAGATTCGTCAGCAGAGCACGGCCACCTCTCTGGAAGTCACGATGAGCCGCGCTGATGGGGCGGAGCTCGCGCTTTTCGCGTTTGCCATGCGCGACTACCCTGAGCTCCAGACCTTCGCCATCAGCCGCAGCTCGGATGCTGTACGAGAGTACGAGGAAACTGACCTCCCCTCGCAGCTCGAGATCGGAGGCCTTCGTTACTACAGGTTGGGGTTTCGCGGCCAGCGACATCATCAGACGAGGCTATTCACCTGGGCAAATGGTTGGCGGTTGGTGGTGTTCTTGAGCGGGCCCAAGCCCAAGCAGGTCGACGAGCTGCTCGGGGGCTTGAAGAGTCTGAAGTTCTCGCCGGAGTGGGTGAAAGCACATGGCATCCGAGTGCGAATATCGGAACCAGCGTCGGGGGGCAGGCTTAAGAAGCGCGTGCAGCCGAAGTACACGCGACTGGCGATGAATCGGAGGATTCAGGGGAGGGTGGTGCTCACTGCCGTGATCGGGCGCGACGGAAAGATAGTCGAACTCACGCCCAAGGGCGGCCCCCCCGAGCTTGTCCCTGCCGCGATGGCTGCCGCCAGTCAGTGGGAGTACGAACCGTACCGGCTGAAAGATGAACCCGTAGAGGTGGAGACGCAGATCACGATGGACTTCACCATGGGGTAAGCGAAGATTCTGTCGCCCGCTGAAGCGGGCTGTGCCTCCAACTGGCCGCTGTCCCCGGGCTTACGACCGGGGCTAATGTCTTTCGCCTGCTGAAGCCGGTGTGTCATCGGCCCGGGATGGCCTCCCCGTCTCGTCGGCCGTTCCTACGGGACTTGCCTCTGCGTATCGAACCAGTCCCCAGCACTTCCGTGCTGGGCTACCAGCGGGCGTCGCTACGCGACGCGCCCGCGCGCGGGCGCGCGGGCTACATTGTCGAGAGTTGGGGTTGGTTGAGCAGCTTCCAGGTGTTCCGATAACGCTCCCACTTGGAGCGGGTGTGTTCCTTGTGGGGGCGGAAGGCGATGCCGCGGCGGACGCCCCGGAGGGCGCGGACGGGGATGACGTACCAAACGTCCAGGGGCACGACGAAGGCGACCAGAAAATCGATGAGCATGGGAGTGAGAGGTTCGCAGCGGCCGCCGTGGCCGGCGCGGACGGTGTAGGCGTCCTTGCACTTGGACCAGGCGGAGCGGACCTGGACGCGGACCAGGTGGGGCGGGCGGCCGTGCTGCGAGCCGGTGTCCACGATGAAGTCGTAGGGAGCGCTGTCGCCGTAGGGCTTGGAGACGAACCAGTCGCGCCGCAGCGCCTGGAGGGTGAAGGCGCACTCCGCCTGCTCGCCCAGGGCTTTTGGGGCGAAGGTCGGCGGGAAGCGGGACATGAAAAGGGAACGACCAACTCACCACGGAGGCACGGAGACGCGGAGAAAGGCTTTTTCTGGCTCTCTACTTCCAGAATATCAAGTTGAGGTGAGTTGCTTGCTACTTTTCCACCGTTTTACTTCTGACATGGGATCAGCAACCTAGATGGGGAGAGTTCAAGGGCGGGGGCTTGACCACTATCTGGAGCGGACCGATTTCACCGCCGAGCACGCCGAGGGCGCCGAGACGGCAGGGTGTTCTGAAAACGGAACAAGCTTGAGGCCAAAGTAGCTGCGCGCGCGGTTCTCGTGCATACTCCCGCTATCGAGGTACCCATGTTGCTGCGGATCGCGTCTGTCCTCCTTATGCTCACCTCCTGCCTGCTGGCACAAAGCTCACCGCCCGCCATGGCGGATAAGCCACCGCTGCGTCCCATGGACGGCAGCGTGGAAGGGAACACGTACTCGAACTTCTACTTCAAGTTCGCGGTGGACTTCCCCGCCGGCTGGACGGTGCACGGCGAGGAAACGAACAAGCGCCTGATGGAGGTAGGAAAGGAGAAGGTCACGAGTTCCGGAGCAGTTTCGGAGGGTGTGGCCGACATCTCCGCGTCGCACACCTACAACCTGCTGACGGTGTTCGAGCACCCGCTGGGCACGCCCGGGGTGACGGCCAACCGCGCCTTCTTGGCCGCGGCGGAGAACGTGGTGTATGCGCCGGGGATCAAGAGCGGCGACGACTACCTGAAGAACACGATCCCCGTCATGCAGAAGTCGGGCGCCACGGTGGTCTCCGGACCGGAGGACGGTGTCATCTCCGGGCAGAAGTTCTCGAAAGTGGTGTTCTCCATGAACACTCCCGTCGGGAGCGTGCTGGAAAGCATGTACGTCACTATGAAGGAGGGCTTTGCCGTAGCGTTCGTGATGATCGCGGCGGACGAGGCCGGTCTGGCAGATGCCGTTAAGGCGATGCAGAGCTTCCGCCCGCTGTCGAGACGCGTGCAACTGACCAGCGAGGCAGTCTCGAAGCAGCAAACCAAGATGGTCAACCCCGGCTGGTCCGCGCTGGCGCGAGCCGCCAAGATCCAGGGCAGCGTGCTCCTGAAGGTCCTGATCGGCACCGACGGCAAAGTGAAAGACGTCCAGGTCGTGCGCGGGCACCCGGCGCTGGTGCGGGACGTAGTTCCCGCGGTGAAGCAGTGGGAGTACAAGCCGTTTGTGGTCGATGGCGAGCCGGTCGAGGTCGAGGTCGACCTGACCGTCAACTTCGTGGGGATGTGATCCGATGATCCTGGTCTGGTTGTTCGTCCTCACGGCGCTGGCGCAGGAGCCGCCACTGGCGCCCCCGCCCCCGCGCCCCGGGCCGCCTGCCCTGGGTGTGGTGACGGGCACGCACTACGAGCAGAAGGCGCTGGGGCTTGCGTTCGCGGTGCCGGAAGGCGGGAAAGTGGAGCAGGTGGCGGAGCCCGGCGTGCTGCAGGCGGTGGTCACCGCATCCGACGGCGAGCTCGTGCTGGGGGTGATTGACGGCTCCTTGTTCCCCGAGGCCAGCGGGCTCAATCTCAGCCGGCCGCAGGACCGCGACCGGCCCTTCCGCGCCCTGGGACAGCCGCGCTATTTCCAGCCCGCAGGCCTGAAGTTCCTGCGCGCCGACTACGTGAACGAGACAACCACGCCCAAGATCCACCAGTCGCGCCTGTTCGTGAGCGTGTCGAGCTGGCGGCTGGGGGTGGTGGCCACGGCGAAGGATGAAGAGGCGCGGGAGCGGCTGGTGAGCACCTTGTCTTCGCTGCAGTTCCAGCCAAGCGTTCCTACCATGGCGCCGGCGCCGGTGGCTGTCGCCCTGGCGGATAGAGCCGGGGTGAAGCAGGTCAGGGTGTCGCAGAATCTCGTTCAAGGCCAGCTCATCAAGAGGGTGCAACCCAAATACCCCGCGGCGGCCAAGAATAGTTACATCCAGGGTCCGGTAGTCATGCGCGCAATCATCGGGAAGGACGGGAAGCTGAAATTCCTGGGCGTGGTGAGCGGGCATCCGACGCTGGCCGAGGCCGCCCTAGAGGCCGTCCGCCAGTGGGAGTACCGACCGTATTATCTGGAGGGTGAACCGGTCGAGGTGGAGACCACCATCACCGTGAACTTCACCCTTGGGCGGTTCTAAACCCTTACCAGTAGGCGCAACGTTTTCAAAGCACGCGCGTCCACTTCCTATGCGCAAGCTCGTCCTGCTCGTCCTGCTGCTGTCGGTGCCGGCCTTGGCCGCCGATCCCAACCAGAAGCTGAAGTCGCTGGGCGTACCGGTGCCGGAGCTGGTGCGCCTGCCGGCGGGGCGGTTCGTCATGGGGACGAACAGCGAGCCGGCGGAGCGGCCGGCGCACCGCGTGGGGGTGTCGGCGTTCTGGATCGCCAAGACCGAGGTCACGGTGGAGCAGTTCGCCGCCTTCGTCGCCGAGACCGGCTACAGGACCGAGGCGGAGAGCTCGGGCCAGGGCGGCTGGGTGCGCGATCCGGAGCAGGGCATGGTGCGCCGGGCGGACGCCAGCTGGCGCAATCCCTACATGAAGCAGGACGCCCGCCATCCGGTGGTGCTGGTGACCGCCACCGACGCCGAGGCCTACGCCGCCTGGCTGGCCAGGAAGAGCGGGCTGCGCGTCGCCCTGCCCACCGAGGCGCAGTGGGAATACGCCGCGCGCGCCGGCACGGTCAGCGACTTCGCCGGCCCGCTGTCCTCCCTCGCCTGGACGCAGGAGGATTCCGGCGGGGTCACGCACCCGGTCGCCGGGAAGTATCCCAACAACTGGGGCCTGTTCGACATGCACGGCAACGCGTGGGAGTGGACCGCCGACTGGTACGCCGACTACACCCCGAAGTTCGCCAAGAACCCGGCGGTCACCCAGGACCAGAGTCGGGGAAGGGTGGTGCGCGGCGGGAGCTTCGCGTTTCCGCATACCTATGCGCGCTCCAGCTTCCGCCAGGAAGGCCACGGCGCCGGCGCCCGGGCGCACGACCTGGGATTCCGCATCGTGGTGAATGTGAATCCCTAGTCCACCGCCGAGGACGCCGGGAAAGACTTGGCCACGGATCTAACGGATTGAGAAGGATGAACACGGATCTGTTGTGATCCATGTGGGCGCGCTCGCCGGTGGCTCGCGCTTGTGCCGGGGTACTTTCAATCGGCCCTTCGGGCCTACTTCTCGCGCCTGCAGCGCGACGCCGCGGGTCAGAGACCCGCGGCCACACGGCCTCCGATCTGTGGTAAAATGCAGTGTGCTCGGGCGCTGCCTAAATGACTTAAATCTCAATAACTTAACCTTACATAAGGCGGGTGGAAACCAGGTCCCGCCGGCGCTCGATTTCTGTCCCAATGCTGAGGGTTGATGGCGACGAAAGAATCCGCTGTGGCAACGGCTAAAGAGCAGACCAAACCGAAGAAGAACGGCAACGGGAACGGCGAGAACGACTACACCGCCGACTCCATCAAGGTGCTGGGCGGGATGGAGGCGGTGCGCAAGCGTCCCGCCATGTACATCGGCTCCACCGGCGACCTCGGCCTGCACCACCTGGTGTACGAGGTGGTGGACAACTCGGTGGACGAGGCCCTGGCCGGCTTCGCCGACAAGATCGAAGCCACCATCCACGTGGACAACTCCATCACCGTGGTGGACAACGGCCGCGGCATCCCCGTCGACGAGATGGAAGTGGACGGCGAGAAGCTCCCCGCCGCCCAGGTGGTGATGACCACGCTGCACGCCGGCGGCAAGTTCGATTCTTCCACCTACAAGGTCTCGGGCGGCCTGCACGGCGTGGGCGTCTCCGTGGTGAACGCCCTCAGCTACCAACTGGACCTGGAGATCTGGCGCGACGGCTTCGTGTGGGAGCAGACCTACTCCTGCGGCGAGGCCACCTCCAAGCTCAAGAAGACCGGCAAGACGCAGAAGCGCGGCACCAAGGTCCACTTCGTTCCCGACCGCACCATCTTCACCACCACCGAGTACAACTTCGACACGCTGGCGCAGCGGCTGCGCGAGCTCGCCTTCCTCAACAAGGGCCTGGTCATCATCCTGGAGGACGAGCGCCAGACCGACGCCAAGACCGGCGAGTCCAAGCGCGTCGAATTCAAATACAACGGCGGCATCGCGGAATT
>CAYTPH010000165.1:0-6578 GCA_964439635.1 uncultured Terriglobales bacterium | reverse complement strand
AGGACGAGCCTGCCTTCGCTATGGTCAAGCAGCTGGCGCGCAACGAGGGCGTGCACGCCGGCTCCAGCAGCGGCGCCAACGGGTATGCGGCGCTGCAGGTCGCGGCTCGCCTCGGTGCCGGCAAGCGCGTGGTGACCATCGTCCCCGATTCGGCCGAACGGTACTTGTCCAAGAACATCTTCCAGGGCGGAGTTTGACGTCCGTTCTAGATGCTTGTATCAGGGCACGGCTTCAGCCGTGCCGTTCAGGCCGAGCCTGATGCGGCCTTAGCCGCCGGGGGATCAGGGGGGACGACAGCGGCTGAAGCCGCTTGGGTTTGAGCGACCCGGACGGCTCGCTGAAACGTGCCCTGACACGCAGCACCGAAAGCTGCGAATCGTTTCTGTTTTCCGCTTCATCCGAGGGAATCATGAAGATCAGCAAGGCGGGTTTCGCCACTCGCGCCATCCACGATGGGCAGGAACCGGAGCCGCTCACCGGCGCCGTCTCCGTCCCCATCTACGCCACCTCCACCTACGTTCAGGACGGGCTGGGCAAGCCGCGCCAGGGCTACGAGTACGCCCGCGTCACCAACCCCACGCGCACCCGCCTGGAGCAGAACCTGGCCTCGCTCGAGGGCGGGCGCTCGGCCCACGTCTTTGCCAGCGGCATGGCCGCCATCAACGCGCTGTGCACCACCCTCAAGGCCGGCGACCACGTCATCTGCTCGCACAACGTCTATGGCGGCGTGCCGCGGCTCTTCAACCAGATCCTGTCGAAGTTCGGCATGCAGTTCACGTACGTGGACACCTCCGACGCCCGCGCGGTGGAGAGGGCCATCCGGCGCAATACCAAGTTCATCTACGTGGAGACGCCGACCAACCCGCTGATGTCGGTCAGCGATATCGCGGCCATCAGCCGCGCTGCCCACCGCAAAGGCGTGGAAGTGGTGGTGGACAACACCTTCATGTCGCCCTATTTCCAACAACCCATCGCGCTAGGAGCCGACATGGTGGTCCACTCCACCACTAAGTTCCTGAATGGCCACAGCGACGGCCTGGGCGGGGTCATCGTCTGCACCCGCCAGGACCAGGGCGAGCAGTTCGCTTTCCTGCAGAAGGCCGCCGGCGCCATCCTGTCGCCCTTCGAGTGCTTCCTGGTGCTGCGCGGGGTGAAGACGCTGGCCGTCCGCATGGAGCAGCACGACCGCAACGGGCGCATCGTCGCCGACTTCCTGAACACCCACCGCAAGGTCAAGAAGGTCTTCTATCCCGGCCTGACCGACCATCCCCAACATGAACTATCCAAGCGGCAGATGACCGGCTTCGGCAGCATGATCACCTTCGAGACCGGTTCGCTGAACCATGCCAAGAAGATGCTGAAGAAGGTACGGGTGTGCTCGCTGGGCGAGTCACTGGGCGGCGTGGAGACGCTGATCTCCCACCCGGCCACCATGACCCACGCGGCGCTGGGTCCGAAGGGAAGGGCGGCCATCGGCCTCACCGACGGCATGGTGCGCATCTCCGTCGGCATCGAGGACGTGCACGATATCGTTGCCGACCTGGACAAGGCCCTGTCGGCGATCTGACCGGGCAAGTCCCGGACAAACTCGAGCGGAGGTCTTATGAAGCTCACGCCCAACCAGGAGTTGTTGCACCATCGGGGGAATTACCTGGTCAGGAGGCAGCGGCTGGCGCCGGGAGAGGCGACGCCGTGGCACCACGACCCGTACCACCGGGTGACGGTGGTGTTACGCGGTGACCGGATGAGCATCGAGTTCCGCGATGGTGGCCCGGCAGAGCCGTGGGAGATCACTCCCGGTGAGGTGCACTGGCTGGAGCCTATGGAACGGGTCCACCGGGCGGTGAATGTCGGGAAGGAAGTTTTCGAGGAAGTCGTGACCTTCTTCCTCGACCACCACGACGCGGAGGCCCAGCCGGAAGATCAGGGCGGCCGGTAGAGCGTGTTTAGCGAGACCGCGTCCGCGGGATCGCGCCTTGTCTTGCCTCTTGCGACGGTCGTCCCCAGCGAAGAGACATCTTTCCCCGCGGCGAATCCGTTCGCGGCCGGCCGGCATCCCTTGCGCCATAACCCTTGGAGGAGCCCCATGTCCACGACCACACGTGTGCTATTCGCGGTCCTGCTGCTGTGCGCGCTGGGAGCCACGGCGCAGGAAGCGCCCAAGCCGACCGCGGCCGAAGCGCGCAAGATCATCGCCGAAGGCAACGTCGCCTGGGGCAAAGCCCGGGTGGCGCTCGACAAGGAAGCGTTCGAGCGCATGCTGGCGCCAGATTTCTACGTGCAGCTCTTCGACCGCAGACTGACGCGACAACAGTTCCTGGAGCGCATCTCCAGCTTCCCTCCGGGGAGCCGGCTGACCCGCTTCGATGCCTCGGTGATAACGGTGCAGCCGAAGGACGACGGCTGGGTGGCGGTGATCCACGAGAAGCTGGAAGCGGAACATGCCGGCCCCGACGGCAAGGTCAGCAAGAGCTACAGCCTCTGGATCACCCGCGACGGCTGGAAGAAGCTGGGCGACCGCTGGGTGATCACCTTCTCGGAGGCCATTGGTACGGAATCGTGGCGGGAAGGGGCCACGCCGCCCTTCCTGGACTGGTAGCCCTCAGCGCGGCGGGATCACGATGGGCGGCTCGATCAGGTGGGGGTCGAGGCTGCCGCAGGCGGGGATGTACTGCGGGCCCTCCGGCGCCCCCGACTCCTTCCACTGGCGGGGAACGTCGTCGAGGGCCACCGGGTAGATGGTCAGCGCGCCGTCTGCACCCACGCGGAAGCGGACGAAGTGCTTGTAGTCGGCGATGCGCAGGGCGGAGAAGGCCTCGCGGTTGTGGCGGCGGAAGAGGCGCAAGGAGAAATAAAGGTAAGCGCCCATGATCATCGCCCCCGCGATGTATCCTCCGCCAAAGATGAGCGCCGCGGTCGCCAGCAGGTAGCTGACCGAGCCATCCACCAATCCCAGCACGTCGCGGGCAAAGTGCGAGGCCGCCGGGCTGATAAGGAACAGGGCGCCGAGGTTGGCGGTGGCGTGCGCCGCCCCGCCGAGATACTTGTAGGTGCGGGAGTGGCTTTCGGTGAAAGCAATGAAAGCAATGACCACGCCGACCAGAATGCCGACGCCGAAAGGAGATGCCAGGATGGCGCGTAGCATGGCGCCGCCGCCCGCTACGGGGTCTCCTGTCCGCAACAGCAGCTCGTACTCGCGCAGCACGGGAACGCGGTAGATCCAGGCGATCACCAGGTACACCAGCCCGGTCACCAGGCCGAACTTCGGGTTGATGAACGGGAAGAGCCAGTTGCGCAGCAGCAGGCGCTTGCTGGTCTTCTGGTCGGGATACTCGGCCTTGAGGTCGTAAGTCCGGACCGGCTCCTTCCCGACCTTCAGGATGTCCGCCTTGGGGCCGAAGGTGGTCACGGTGAAAGCGCCGCCGCCTCCGGAGGTGATGAGCTGGGTATCGCCGCCGGCCAGCTGGTGGCGGCGGTAGTGGTGCAGGTCGCCGGAGATGGCGACCTTCAGCACCGCGCCCGCTCGCTCCTCGATGATGTGCTTCTGCAGGAAGGCGATGTTGGACAGGTAACGGGCGTCGTAGATATTGCCGTACACCCAGTCGGGCTCGCTGACGGCCATGATCACGCGGTCGCCGGCCTGCATGTGCTGGGCGACGGAGACGAAGTAGTCGCGCTGCGGCTCGTCGATGTCGGAGGCGAGCTGGTAATCCAGCGCCCACAGCCACCAGCGGTGCGGCAGCTTGATGGCGAAGTAGCTGCGGCGCTGGCGGGTGTGCCAGCCGCCGATCCAGCGCGGCTGGCAGAACAGGCGCATGAAGCTGACCAGGCCGTCGTACCAGTCGTGGTTGCCGGGGATGGCGAAGACCGCCGGCGGCGGCTCGGTGCGCTGCGGGAAGGCGCAGGTGTAGGGGCCGACGGTGCGCTCCTGGTAGCCGTCGCGGCTGGCCAGCGGGTAGACCTCGTCGCCGCCCATGATGACGAAGTCACTGCGCGGGAGTTCGAGGGGACCATCGCCGCCGCGGACGCGGAGGCGAGGGGCGGCGAGCAGGGAAGCCACGGCGAAGGTCGAGTCCCAGCCATCGCCCAGGTCGGCGACGAAATCGAACCAGCATTCCTGCTGGCTGCTGTAGTCGAAGACCTCCTGCGGTCCGCTGAAGCTCTCGATCACGCGGTAGTCGGCGCGCGGGCCCAGCACCTGGGTGATGAGCACCTGGATGCCGGTGTTCAGCAGCTGGCCGGGATCGTACCAGCCGACCATCTGGCGGCGCGGAGGCTGGCTGCTCATGCCGTGCGCGAGGCCGCGCGGGCCGTTGGCGCGGCGGCTGGCGGCCGCCGCAGCTGCTCCACCACCTGGCGCAGACCTTCGCGGTAGGTGGGGTACTTCGGCGTCCAGCCGAGGTCCTGCTTCAGCCTGCCGTTGGAGGTCTCGGTGTTGGCGGTGAGGTACTCCACGACGAACTTTCCGGCTGCGATGCGGGCCAGCCAGCGCGGCATTCGGACGGGACGGGGAGCGCCCAGCAGCTCAGCGAAGTGGCTCAGGAAGTCGCGCATGGTGACCGGCTGGTCGTCGACGACGTGCCACAACCCGTTGCGCGGGTTCTCGGCGGCGGCGACGAAGGCGGAGGCCATGTCGTCGGTGTGGACCAGCGACCAGCGGTTGCGGCCGCCGGCGATGATGGGCATCTTGCGCTGGCGCAGCATGTCGGCGAAGGCGCGGATGTGCTGCGAATCCGGATCGTAGAACCAGCCGCCACGCAGGATGGCGACGGCGGCGCCGCCCTTGGCGGCAGTGGTGCGGGCGATGTCCTCACAATCGGCGGCGCTGGCGATCAGGGGGTCAGGCCGCAGCGGCGACTCCTCGTCGAAGCGCGACTGGTCCGGCGGCCGTGCCACCCACACGATGCTCTGCTGGACGTAGGCCACGGCGTTGATGTGGCGGGCGGCCTCGGCCAGCGCCTGCGTGCCCTCACGCCGGATGCGGTCGTTCATCGTCCAATCGGCGGGATGGAAGCGCGTGCTGGCGGGGATGGCGGTGGCGGCGTGGATCACCACCTCGCAACCCTCGGCGGCTCGGGCTAGCGAATCGGTGTCGAAGAGGTCGGCGGTGCGGGGCTCGCCGCCCAGGGCGCGGATGCGGGCGTCGTTCTCTGGCCGGCGCGACAGGCCGACCACGCGATGGCCGCGGTCCACAAGCTGGCGGGTCAGGCGCGAGCCCAGCACCCCGGTCGCGCCGGCGATGAAGACGTTCATACCATTCCTCGTTCGCAGCTACTGGTTCTTGAGGATAACAGCGCAACGATCCCTGAGAGTGTTTCGCTGATCTTCCCTCAGCCACTTAGCGGCAGTCATCGCTTCGCGGCAATGATGCCTCGCATCATCGGGCCGCTGCAATGCAGTGTTGACCTGCGCCAGGATGAAGCGAGATATGGCCAGTCCGCGACCGTAGATGCCCTTGAATTCGTCCTCGGTTTCCCCGTCCAACTTCCCCTGGTAGATCTTGACGCTACGGAGGAGCAAAGGCTCGGCTTTTTCCGGACGGCTGGTCACGGAGTAGAACGCCGCAAGGTTCTGAAGCGCGTCGGCGAGGTCGGTATCGTCGGCTGGTCCATGGCTTTCGCGAAGCGCAAGGACTTCCAGGTAGAGGCGTTCCGCTTCGTCGTTGCGCTTCTGCTGCCAGAGCACGTATGCCAGGATTGCGGTCGACGAAGAGAACTCCAGCCACTTGTACTCACCCGCCGAGCGTGCTATCTCGCGGGCCTTCTGGAGAGGTTCTTCGGCTTTCGCGTAGTCACCGCGCTTGAGCGCCTCCTCGGCTTTACGGTAATTGGGCCAGTAGCTCTTCTGGAATTCTTCTTCACGTTTGCGCTCGTCCGGAGGAACCTCCTTCCCCACGAATACCACCACAGGGGCACGCACGGCTGCCGCCTTTCCATCTACGAGGAAGGGCCGATATCGCCAGGTTTTCACGGCCTCGACGGTCGTGGGAACGAGGAGAGGATGTCCGCGTAGCGCACGAACGGATACCACCCTACCTTCCTCATCGATGGTGATCTCCAATTGCACCTCACCGGTGATGCGAGCCAGCTTGGCGATGGGTGGATAGACAGGTTCTGGAGACTCAACCACGTGCTCACTGGCCTCGCTCTCGGGCACCAGAGGTGGTGGCACGTCCTGCGGGGCTGCAACCAGCGAGACCGCCAAGACGACCGTCAGACTTGCCCACGTGAAGCGCATAGGCCGCGACCAGGGACCGAGCGCGCCGATGCTACGGCGAAC
Organism: uncultured Terriglobales bacterium; assembly: GCA_964439635.1. Lineage (GTDB taxonomy): Bacteria > Acidobacteriota > Terriglobia > Terriglobales > Acidobacteriaceae > CAYTPH01. The sequence continues at coordinate 299 of CAYTPH010000165.1, read as the reverse complement.
TGAACCAAAGCGCAAGGTTGCAGCGCGTGTTTCCCATGGCCTACGATGACTGGTTCGTCATAGGTATTTCTCATGCGCGCAAAGAGACTTTTCGCCGTTCTTCTACCTCTTACTCTCATACTCTGCGCCGCCGCGGCGGTCGACCGGGCAGACCCGCAGCGGTACCTCCAGGATGTCCGCACGCTCGCCTCGCAGCGGATGGAAGGCCGCGGGGCCGGCAGCAAGGGCCTGAAGCGCGCCGCCGATTACATCGAGAAGCAGTTTCGCGCCGCCGGGCTCAAGCCGCAGGGGATGAGAGG
>CAYTPH010000164.1:4862-6585 GCA_964439635.1 uncultured Terriglobales bacterium | reverse complement strand
GAGCACGGAGTCATACTTCAGCAGGTGCGCCAGGGTCTTGGCGTCGGTGAGGTCATTGACGGCCACGAACTCCAGCTCGTGGTCGCCCAGCGCCGTGCGCAGGATGTTGCGGCCGATGCGGCCGAACCCGTTGATGCCTACCTTGATGGCCATCTCGCTTGCCTCCGGGAGTACAGTACAGAAAGGATGATGGTGGTGGAACGAACAGAAAATGCTAACACCCGCGCTCAGGGGGCGCAAATGCTCCCGATTGCTCCGCTGCTCGGGTTTGTGTTACAAGCGGCGCATGCGTAAATGGATGAAAGACCGGATGCGGCGGCGCAAGAAACGGACCGCCGCACCCGAAACCGAACAGACCGGCCGCATCGGCCAGGAGAAGCCGCAGGGAGCAGCGCCACTGCAGCCGACTTTCTTGGACGCCTACGAGGCGCGGCCACCCAAGCCGGCGCAGCCCAAGGCGCCGGTGCAGCGTTTTGAGGTCGAGCACCAGCCGGAATCGCCGGCTATCCCTCCCGCTCCTCCCTCCGAGGCCACCGGGCACCAGCCCGGCGCCAAGACGCCCAAGGCCCCCAAGGGCGTGGTGGTGCTGGCCATCGGCCTGCCGGGCTCGGGCAAGACCACCTGGTTCCGCCGCCGCGGCGTCACCCCGCTCTCCAGCGACCTGCTGCGCTCGGTGCTGTTCGACGACGTGGAAGAGCAGCGCTACCAGGGACTCGTGTTCTCCACCCTGCGTTCGCTGCTGCGCGCCCGCCTAGTCGCGCGCATGCCGTGGAACTACGTGGACGCCACCAACCTGTCGCCGCGCGAGCGTAAGCAGTGGATCCAGATGGCGAAGTCCTTTGGATTCGAGACGCAAGCGGTCTTCTTTGATGTTCCGCTTGAGGTTTGCCTGGAGCGCAACCGCAAGCGCGATCGCATCGTTGCCGAGGACGTCATGCGCCGTATGTCGGCCAAGCTGCGGCCCCCGACCTTCGAGGAGGGCTTCAGCAAGATCGTGGTGGTGCGGGTGAAGCAGCGGGAAGGGGAGGGCGAGTAAAGGCCCTTCCGATTTCCTTCGTGCCCTTGGTGGGCCCTTCGTGTCCTTTGTGGTGAGGTTTTCCAAGGCTTCACCACAAAGGACACAAAGGGGGCACCAAGGAACACAAAGGAACGCTAATCAGCTGTTCCTTCGGCAGCGACCGGGGTCTCCATGGCGGCGATGACGGCGTCGGCGAACTCGCTGGTGGAGGCGGTCCCGCCCACGTCGCGCGTCAGCTTTTCTTTCTTCTTGTACACCGCTTCCAGCGCCCCGTGGACCCGGCCCGCGGCCTCGCGCTCCCCGATGTGCCGCAGCATCAGGATGGCCGACTGCAGCACCGCCGTGGGGTTGGCGATGTTCTTGCCCGCGATGTCCGGGGCGGACCCGTGCACCGCCTCGAAGATGGCGATCTGGTCGCCGTAATTCGCCCCCGGTACCAGCCCCAGTCCGCCCACGAACGCCGCCGTCAGGTCGCTGATGATGTCGCCGTACAGGTTCTCCAGCAGCAGCATGTCGTACTGGTAGGGGTTGGTCACCAGCTGCATGCAGGTGTTGTCCACGATGTGCTCGCCGTAGGTGATCTCCGGATACTCCTTGGCGACGTTGCGCGCCGAGCGCAGGAACAGCCCATCCGACAGCTTCATGATGTTGGCCTTGTGGATGGCGAAGATCTTCTTGCGCTTCTCCCGGCGGGCGTACTCGAAG
>CAYTPH010000164.1:0-4852 GCA_964439635.1 uncultured Terriglobales bacterium | reverse complement strand
TGCCGGAGTACAGACCCTCGGTGTTTTCGCGCACGATGAGCAGGTCCACGCCGGGGTAGCGCGTCGGCAGGCCTGGAAGATTGCGGATCGGCCGGAAATTGCAGTACAGCTCGAAGCGCTTGCGCAGGGAGACGTTGATGGATGGGAAACCGCCGCCGATGGGCGTGGTGACCGGGCCCTTCAGCCCCACCTTGGTCCGCTCGATGCTCTCGATCAGTTCCTTGGGGATGTATTCCTTGTACTTCTCGTAGGCCTCGGCGCCGGCCGCGTAGCTCTCCCACTCGAACCTGGCGCCGGAGGCCTCCAGGATGCGCACCGCCGCGCCCGTGACCTCGGGGCCGATGCCATCGCCCGGGATCAATGTGATGGTGTGGGTCATTTACGATTTCTTCGCCTTGGCCGGTGGGTGCTCCTTCTCCAGCAGGCCCTTCAACTCAGTCATGAATTCCTTGACGTCCTTGAAATCGAGATACACCGAGGCGAACCGCACGTAGGCCACCTTGTCGATCTTCTTCAGCCGGTTCATGATCAGCTCACCGATCTCACTGGTGCGGCGCTCGCGCTCCGGCGAATCGATGACAAAGCCCTCGGCTTCGTTGACGATCTGCTCCATCTTGCCCATGGAGACGGGGCGCTTCTCGCAGGCGCGCAGCAGGCCATTCAGCACTTTCTGGCGCTCGAACTTCTCCCGCCGGCCGTCCTTCTTCACCACCATGTAGGGGATCTCGTCGATGCGCTCGTAAGTGGTGAAGCGCTTGCTGCACTTCAGGCACTCGCGGCGGCGGCGGATGCTCTCGCCTTCCTTGCCTTCGCGCGAGTCCACCACCTTGTCTTCGACGAATCCGCAGAACGGACACTTCATGGGCAGAGTCCCGGTCAGACCTTGAGAGTCGCAGGGAAACAGACATTGTACGGGCAAGGCGGCGATTCGGGAAACGGGGGAACCCGTCCCGCTACGTCCTATTCGGATCCGGCCGCGTCCTCGCGCTCGGCCATCTGCTCGGCGGCGCGCAGGGAAAGGTGCTCGCGCCGGGCCAGGGCCAGGCCCGCCGGCACCACCGCCAGGAAGGTGACCACCCACAGCATGATGCCGCAGCTGGTGGCGACCTCCGGGTCGGCCCCCAGGACGTAATGCAGCACCCCGATGGTCGCCAGTTGCGTGCCGCCGCCCACCGCCGGGAGTTGCAGGATGGAGCCGATCATCGCCGACGCCATCACTACCAGCGCCCGCCCCACGGTCACCTGCGGCACCGGGTAGGCCCGCATCACCTCCACGTAGGCCGTGGCGATCACCACCCAGATGATCAGGGAAAGCACCAGCACCCGGGCCACCGACCACAGGTCGCGCATGGTGTGCAGGCCGTCGCCGAAGGCCCGGGCCCGGTCGGCGATCTTGTGTGCCCGGTGCGGCGAGAGCCGCGAAAACATCCGCTCCAGCCACGCCGCCACTCCCGGGGTGTTGCGCCAGACCAGCACCATCCCGAACCCGATCGCCGCCACCACTCCGATCAGCACGAAACCGGTCTGCCGGAACTGCTGGTAGTGGGGGATGGCCTTCACATCCGGGGCGAACAACAGCGCCGCCGCCACCATCAGCAGCGCCACCCCCATGTCCAGGATGCGTTCCACCGCCCACACCGCCATCTGTGAGGCGAAGGACAGGCCTTCCTTGCGGGCGATCAGGTAGGGACGCAGCAACTCTCCCGGCCGGCCCAGCAGCGCCAGGCCGGTGAAGCCGATCATGGTGGGCGGGGTGAGCCGCGCCGCCGAGACCTCGCGGGCGTGGCTGACGAACACCCGCCACCGCACCGCTCGCAGGTAGTAATCAAAGTAGATCAGCAGTACGGCGATGCCGAGGTGCAGCTTGTCGGCATCGCGGGTGTGCTTAAGGAACGCGCCCCAATCGAAATCCTTCCATTCGCGGAACTGCAGGTAGGCGAGCGCTCCCAGCACCAGCAGCACCGCCACCGTGATGAGCACGCCCTTGCGCTTCATGGGAACGCGCCACAGTAAACGACGCGGAGTACGCGGTCAATCGACACCGGATCTGGAGCTAGGGCGTGGGCAGCGCGCGGCCCGGACGAGCGCCTGCCGACTTCTTCTGCGACCGCTTGGCGCGATTGAAGTCGCGCACGATGCGAGCTACATAGGCGCGCGTCTCGCGATAGGGCGGCACGCCGCCGTACTGCTGCACGCGGTGCGGTCCCGCATTGTAGGCCGCGAGCGCCTTGATGGGATCGTTGCCGTACCGGCGCAGGAGCTCGCGCAGGTAACGGGCGCCGCCTTCGAGGTTGGCGGCGGGTTGGAAACTATCGCTCACCCCCAGCTCCGCCGCGGTTGCGGGCATCAGCTGCATCAGCCCCTGCGCGCCCTTCCGCGAGACCGCCCGGGGGTTGTAGCCGCTCTCCGCCCGCACCACGCTGTGCAGGAAGTCGGGGTCGAGCTGGTGGCGATTCCCGGCCTCGTTCACCAACTGCCCGATGGTTGGGGCCGGCGGCGGCGCAGGCACCGCCACTACCTCCGCCTGCTCGATCTCCGCGATCTGCGCCGCGGGGACGTCGATGTAGTCTTCTCCGGAAATGTACAAGCGGGCGACGCCGTCCCGCACCTCGCGCCGCTCGAACTGGATGGTGAATCCGTTGCGCAGGGTGGCGATGAATGCGGTGGTCGCAGCCGGGCTTGCAACCGGCGCGGGAGGCGCCGCCGGCGTATCGGCCGCCCCAGCCGCCAGGGCCGCAGCCAGCAGCATCATCCCGACTTGTCCAAAGGCCTTCATCAACTCGGTACTCGGTACTAGATCCCCAGCACCTGCTCCACGGCCGCCGCCACTCCGCTCTGGTCGTTGCCCAGGGTGACGGTGTAGCCGCTCTGCTTCAGTTCCTCCGATGCATTGCCCATGATAACGGGCACCCCGGCGAACTCAAGCATTTCCACGTCGTTGTAGTTATCTCCGATGGCCATCACCTGCGCCCGCTCCAGCCCGCGGTGCCGCGCCCAGCGCTCCAGGGCATGCCCCTTGGAGCACCCCTGGTTCAGCACGTCCACGATGGTCAGGTCGCGGGCGTCGTACTGGGTGCGCAGGACGGTGACCGGGAAGGGCTTGGTCAGCAGGTGGGCTTCCGCGGCCTTCATGTGCGCCACCGTGCCGCAGAACATCACCTGCACCGGGTCCTGGGTCAGAGCGTCTTCCAGCGGGACCACGCAGGCGATGTACTCGGCGTTCTTCTCCATCCACCGGCGGATGGCCCGGGTCAGGCCCTCGCCGCTCTCCACCACGATCTCGCCCCGGCCGTTGATGTCGAAGGTCAGGACCGTGGTGTCCCGGAACTCGCGCATGTGTCCGCACAGTTCCCGCGCTACGGCCACGGGCAGCAGGTCGCGGTGGAAGAGCTCGCCGCTGCTGGTCCTGGTGATGGCGCCATTGGAGCTGATCAGGCACGCCTCGAATCCCAGCGCCGCCGCCACCGGCAGCGCGAAGGTATGCCTTCGCCCGGTGACCAGCGCCACCTCGATGCCCGCCTGGTGGGCGCGCCGCAGGGCGTCGAGATTGGCCTGGCTGATCTGGAAGGATGGGTCCAGCAGGGTGCCATCGATGTCGATGGCCAGCAGGCGCACAGGAGGTTTCACTTGCGCGATTCTACCATTCACCACGGAACCGAACTGGTGACCTCGGCGCTCCCTCGCTGCATGCTATAGTGCGCCCACATTCGACATGTGGTCTTTGTACAGCCTCTTTTATCCCTGGGGCTTCCTGCTCCAGCTGCTGGCGGTCGTGCACTTCATCCGCCGCCGGCCCGACAACTACTGGCTCTGGATCATCCTCTTCGGCGGCGGCCTCGGCGCCTTGGTATACATCGTCGCCGAAGTCATCCCTGACGCCGGGCTGCTGCGCGGCTCCTTCCAGGGATTCCATCGCCGCAGCCGCATCCACGAACTCGAGATCGCGGTGCAGGACAACCCCTCCGCAGGGAACTACGAAGAGCTGGGGCTGCTCTACCTGGAGCAGGGCAAGCATGCCCGCGCCCGGGAATGTTTCGATCGCGCCATCTCCTCCCGCACCGATTCCCCCGACCCGTTCTACCGCCGGGCTCTGGCGGCCCTGGCCATGAACGACTTCGCCGCGGCCCTGCCCGACCTGGAGCGCGCGGTGAAGGACGACCCCAAGTACGATTTTCACCGCGCCCTCGGCCTGCTGGCGCATACCTGCGCGCAGCTCGGCCAGAACGACCGCGCCGCCGCCACCTTCGAGCAGGCCACCGCGCTCTCCACCCTGACCGAGACCCAGTTCAACTACGCCGCCTTTCTCGCCCGCCAGGGCCGCCACGCCGAGGCCCGCGACTGGGCCACCCGCATCCTCCGCAAGAAGGCCACTATGCCCGGGTTCCAGAAGCGCGTGGACCGCCCCTGGTTTCGCCGCGCCAACTCCCTCCTGAAGCAGCTCCCGGCCGGCTAGCGACCAGCGACTAGCGGCTCGCGACTATTCCCGCTACACTTGCCGATTCACCCATGCCCCGCATCTCCCACTTCCAGTGCTCCAAGTGCCGCCGCCGCCTGCCCGCCACCCAGCCGCAGACCGTTTGCCCGAAAGACGGCGGGGCGCTCTACGTCCGCTATGACCTGGGCAAGCTGAAGGCGGTCACACGCGAATCGCTGGCCGGTGGCCCGCCCTCTATGTGGCGCTACGCGGCGGTGTTGCCGGACGTCGAGCCGGTTTCTCTCGGCGAAGGCTTCACCCCACTCCTACCCAGCCGCGTGGACAAGAACGTCTGGATCAAGGACGAAGGCCTGAACCCCAACGGTTCCTTCAAAGCCCTCGGGCTGTGCCTGGCGGTGACCATGGACATGCACTACG
>CAYTPH010000163.1:0-6599 GCA_964439635.1 uncultured Terriglobales bacterium | reverse complement strand
CTTGCCTACGAAGCCTGCTTCCTCGCCGGCCTGGCCAAGCTGAGCCTTGCACCTGTCATCCTGAGCGAGGCGGCGCGAGCGCCAAGGCGCGCGCGCCGCGGAGTCGAAGGACCCCTACCCCCTCACAGGCCTTTCAAGATCCTCTACGCCACTCTGTACTACGACATCCGCCCCACCTTCGTAGTGGACATCACCGGCCAGTTCGAGGCCCGCATGCAGTCGCTGTTCGCCTACAAGAGCCAGTACTCCAACCAGGCCATCGGCAGCAAGGACTTCCCCGCCGAGGACGAGATCCGCTCGCGGGTGGAATCCATGGCCCGCTTCTACGGCATGCTGGCCGGAGTGAAGTACGCGGAGCCGTTCCTGCAGAAGGAAGTCGGACTGGTGGACGACCTGACTCTCATCCCCGTGAAATCCATCTGAGCCGACCCGCGGCTCAATCCATGTCGTCCACGTCCACCCACTCGCCTTCGTCCGTGAACACCTCGATCTTCATGATGGGGTGTACCTCCCACATGGAGGCGCGGTATCTCCCCATGTGGTTGCGGTGCTGGGGATCGAACATGATCCAGCCGCTCACCCGGATGGGATTGTCCGCGTCCACCCAGGGCTTGAGTCGCTCCGCCGTCCACTTGGGATGGCCGCGCCGCACCCGCGGCGTGGTCTCGATGACGATGGACTTGTCCTCGCCCAGCCCCGCCTGCTCCGCCAGCGCCATGTGCCAATCCACTTCGTTCTGCTTCTTGAAGCCGCAATTGGTGGACTCCGCGCTGCCCTTGTCCTTGAGCGCCACCAGGAAACCCTGGATGCGCACCGGGATGTCGTGGAAGCTCTCCACCTCGGCCCGCTGCGCGGCCGACCACTGGCTGGGCGGCTTCTCTGGGTCGGGCAGCTTGCGGAAAGCCGCGAAGCTGATGTCGTGGTACGACGCCGGCTGCGGCTGGTTGGTGCGGTTCTTGTAGCGGTTCACCTGCTTGGAGGCGGCCGTCTTGGCGGTGCCGAAAGTACCGCAGACCGTGCCGTCGCTGCGGGTGAACTGGGTGTCGTTGGGCGGCGCCGACCGCCATTGCGCTTCGATGGTATCGGCCACCGCCGCCGCGCTCGGGGTGGGCTGGTCCGGCGCCTCTAAACGGCGCACATTCTTGCCCCACACCCAACCTTCCTCGCCGCCATCGGTGCGGACGTGGTAGTAGCCGTTGGTCTGCTCTGTCTCGATCAGCTCCAGTTCATCTGGGGGCGTGAGCAGCCGGATGGGATCGTTGGCGGTGGAGGGGTCCTCGCGCAGGTTGACGTTACGGACCACGCGCACGTCGTCTGCCAGCGCGGCACAGGCCAAGAGGATCGCCAGGATCAGGGGCAGGAAACGGGTTACCCGCATCTGCTACCTCCAGTTGGTTCCGGTGGCGCGCAGCTTATCCGCCAGCGGACGCCGCGCAACAAAAAATGTGAGGGATTTCGGTTTTTGGAACAGCGAAAGAGAAGGAGCGCCGCCGCCTCGGCGGCCCAGCGCCCTTACCTGCCGGACCGTATCAGTTGTGCCAGTAAGGCGACCATTCCAGCGAACGCGACCGGCATCCCAATGAAATAGAGCGCACCGGCTATTGCAGGTGGCACGCCGAGCAGCACCGGCACTTCCACGCCCAGGCCGAAGAAGAGATTGGCGGCGATTGGCACCATGAACTTCAGCCCGGTCACCACGATCACGACCGCCAGGACGACGATGCCGGCTCCGCGCATCACAGCTTCAGCGCCACCGCCACCCCATCCCGGACCGGAAGCAGCGTGGTGTACAGCTCCTTCGACTGGTACAGCAGCCGGTTGAACTCCAGGATGGCCTTGGTGGTCGGGTCCGGGTCGGACTTCGCCACCCGCCCGCTCCACAGCACGTTGTCGGTCACGAACAGCCCGCCGCGGCGCAGCTTAGGGATAGCCAGGCGGAACACCCGCGGGTAGTCGTCCTTGTCCACGTCGTTGAAGATCACGTCGTAGCTCTCGGACTTCTCCTCCGAGAGCAGTTCCAGGGCGTCGCCGGTGCGCACCTGGATGCGGCTCGCCACTCCGGCTCGCTCGAAGTACCCCCGCGCTTCGGCGGCGTTCTTGGGATCCCCGTCGGTGTAGACCACGCTGCCGCCCTCGCCCACCGCCCGCGCCCACCAGATGGTCGAGTACCCGATAGCCGAGCCCATCTCGAACACGCGCTTCGCCCCGATCATCAACCCGAGCTGGTGCAGGAGCCTTCCCACCGCCGGGCCCACGATGGGGATCTTCCGCTGCGCGGCCTTCTCCTCGATCTCCGCCAGCACCGCATCCCGCTCCGGCAGGACGCCGTACAGATACGTTTCCACGTCCTCGTTGGTGATGCCGCCCATCGCCCAGTGCGGTCGCGCCTTGCCTGTCGCCAAGAATAACCTCCTGCTTCCTGCCTCCTGCTAGCTGACCGTATGTCCGGGCCGCATCGCCAGCACCTCGACCCCCAGCTCGGCTGTCACCCGCTTCAGCTCCTCCGGCGTGCCGGTCAGCACCGGGAAGGTCCCGAAGTGCATGGGGATGACCACCTTCGGCCGCAGCAGCTCCACCGCGTACGCCGCTTCCTTCGGGGACATGGTGAACAGGTCCCCGATGGGCAGCAGCACGATCTCCGGCTGGTACAGCTTGTGGATGATGGCCATGTCGCCGAAGACGTTGGTGTCGCCGGCGTGGTACAGCTTCACCCCGTTCTCGAACTCCAGCACGTAGCCGCAGGCCTCGCCGCCGTAGACGATCTGGTCCCCGTCCTGGATGCCGCAGCTGTGGTCGGCGTGCACCATGGTGACGCGCGTGCCGGCCACCGTCTGGCTCCCGCCCTTGTTCATGGGCGAGATCTTTTCCGCGCCCTTCTTCTGCATCCACATGCACAGCTCGAAGATCCCCACCACAGCCGGGCTGTGCTGCTTCGCCAGCTCCACCGCGTCGCCGATGTGGTCGAAGTGCCCGTGGGTGCACAGCATCGCGTCGATGGCGCGGAACTTCTTGTGCTCCGCCGGGCACGCCGGGTTGTTCATCACCCAGGGGTCGATGAGCAGCGTCTTCCCGCCGGGCGTCTCGATCTTGAACGTGGAATGTCCCAGCCAGGTCAGCTTGATCCCGTCCAGTCTCATGATGGCGCCCTCGTTATCACTTGCGTTCCGTCCACGCCTTCCATCCGCCGGCCAGCGAGATGGGCTGCTTGAACCCCATCTTCTTCAGGTTCACCGCCGCCAGCGCCGACCGGCTGCCGCCGCCGCAGTACAGCACCACTTTCTTGTCCTTGTCGGTGGTCACCTTGTCGATGTCGCGTTCCAGCACCCCGCGCGCGATGTGCACCGCGCCCGGGATGGTCCCACGCTGCACCTCGTCCGCCTCGCGCACGTCGATGAGCACGAAGTCGTCCTTCGCCGCCTGCATCCGCTGCAGCTCGGGGACGTCGATCTCCTCGATCTCCTTCTTCGCCTCGTTCGCCAGCTGGTTGAACTCCGGCATCGCCATAGCGCGGCCTCCATTCTTGAAGCGCAAGGATTTTAGACTCCGGGCTCACCCCTCGCAATGCCGCCCGCCCCTGCCTGCCACGGTTCATCCGCCGTTCACATCCGATCCGCGGAGGGGCTGATATCATGGCGGCTGGACCCCGAATGAACCCTGCGACCAAGACTCCGCCTCCGGGCGCGCCTGCCACCGCCCGCGAGCCCCGGCCCGCGGCCGATACCACCCCCCGCCTCGATCCCTTCCTGCTCGAGGTGGTGGACGTGGTCAACACCACGCTCGACCTGGACACCATCTTCTCCCGCGTCGCCGAGCTCATCCGCAAGGTCATCCCCTACGAGATCTTCGCCATCCTGCTGCTCAACGAGAAGACGCAGGAGCTGCGCATCCGCTTCCAGATCGGCCATCCGCCCGACGTCGCCGAGCGCCTGCGCATCAAGGTCGGCGAGGGCATCACCGGCCAGGCCGTCCTCCGCCGCGAGGCCGTCCTCGCCGGCGACGTCACCGGCGATCCCCACTACATCGGCTGCATGCCCGGGGTGCGCAGCGAGCTGGCCGTGCCTCTCATCGTCAAGAACCGGGTCATCGGCGTGCTCGACGTGGAGGCCCCCCAGCCCGACTACTTCAACCAGGAGCACGCTCGCCTGCTCACGCTGATCGCCTCGCGCATGGCCATCGGCATCGAGAACGCCCGCCTCTACACCCGCGTCGCCAAGCAGGCCCGCAGCCTGGCGCTCATCCACGAGATCAGCCGCGAGCTCACCAGCATCCTCAACCTCGACGAACTCCTCAAGCGCGTGGGCGAGTCCCTCAGCCGCATCATCGACTACCAGATGTTCTCGATCCTGCTGCTGGACGCGGAGGGCGGGAAGCTGCAGCACCGCTTCTCTATGCGCTTCACCGAGACCGTGCAGCTCAAGCATGACATTCCCTTGGGCCGGGGGCTGGTGGGCGCCGCCGCCGAGCTGGGCCAGCCGGTGCTGGTGCCGGACGTCACCAAGGACCCGCGCTACATCAACCTGAATCCCGAGACCCGCTCCGAGCTCTGCGTCCCCCTGGTCTACAAGGAGAAGGTCAGCGGCGTCCTCGACCTGGAGCACACCAAGCGCGGCTACTTCACCGACGACCACGTGAAGACCATGCTCACCCTGGCGGCGCAGATCGCCATCGCCATCGAGAACGCCCGCCTGTACCAGAAGGTGCAGCGCCAGGAAGAGCGCCTGGAGCGCGACCTGAACACCGCCCGCCAGCTGCAGTTCCGGCTGCTGCCGCCCTGTTGCCCGACCTTGCAGAACGCCCAGCTCGCCGCCAGGTTCCAGCCGGCCCACGCCATCGGCGGCGATATGTACGACTTCCTCGACTACTCCGGCCGCTGCGTGGGCATCGCCATCGGCGACGTCAGCGGCAAGGGCGCTGCCGCCGCCCTCTACGCCGCCCTGGCCAGCGGCATCCTGCGCGCCAACGCCAGCATGGAGCCCTCGCCCTCGGAGATGCTCACCATGGTCAACCTGGCGCTGCAGGAGCGCGCCGTCGACGCCCAGTTCCTGTGCATGATCTACGCCGTCTGGGACGACGGCGCCCGCACCATGCGCATCGCCAACTCCGGCCTGCCCCGGCCCATCTACTGCCGCGCCGGCAAGGTGGAGATGCTGGAGACCGCCGGCCTGCCCCTGGGCCTGTTCTCCGACGCCGAGTACGACGAGATCACCGTCCGCCCCGCCCCCGGCGACGTCTTCGTCTTCTTCTCCGACGGCATCCTCGACGCGGTCAGCGCCGACGGCCGCATGTTCAGCCGCTCCCGCGTGGAAGAGATCGTCGCCGCCACCTGCCAGGGCTCCGCCGACGACATCGTCACCGCCGTCTTCCAGACCGTCTGCGAGCACGCCGCCGGCGTCGAGGCCTTCGACGACCAGACCGTGGTCGCCGTCAAGATCGGGCAGCGGCCGGAGGTGGCAAAGAAATCGGCGAAGAAGAAGTAGCCATTAGCCTGATTTCCTCCGTGTCCTCTGTGTCCTCCGTGGTTAAATGAAATCCGTGCGCCCACCGGCTTTCGAGTACCGGAAATCCATCCTGCATTGCGAAAAGGCTTCTCTCCCCAAGCTGGCCGAGAAGCACGGCACCCCGCTCTACGTCTATTCCGCCACCACCATCCGCGACCGCTACCGCGCCTTCGATCGGGCTTTCGCGCTCCCGCACACCATCTGCTATTCGGTCAAAGCCAACTCCAACCTCAGCCTCCTGAAGCTGCTGGCCAGGGAAGGCGCCGGCTTCGACGTGGTCTCCGGCGGGGAGCTGGAGCGCGTCCGCAAAGTCGCGGGCAAGGCCCCCATCGTCTTCTCCGGCGTGGGCAAGACCGCCGCCGAGATGGACGCCGCCCTGCGCGCCGGCATCCTGCTGTTCAACCTGGAGAGCGAGGGCGAGGTCGACCTGCTCGCCGAGCGCGCCCGCCGCCTGCGCCGCCGCGCCGCCATCGCCCTGCGCGTGAATCCCGACGTGGCCGCCGAGACCCATCCCTACATCTCCACCGGTCTGCGCGAGCACAAGTTCGGCGTGGCCTTCGACGATGCCCGCGCCCTCTACGCCCGCGCCGCCCGGTCGAAGTGGCTGGAGGTGGCCGGAGTCAGCGTGCACATCGGCTCGCAGATCACCGATCTGGAACCCTTCGCCGCGGCCATGGAGCGTGTCGCCGCCCTGGTCCGCCACCTCCAACACGACGGTCACCGCATCCGCTATGTGGACGCCGGCGGCGGCCTGGGCATCTCCTCCCCCGGCAGCGACGACTTCGCGCACCGCGCCCGCGCCTACGCCCAAGCCGTCTCCCGCCCTCTCCAGAAACTCCGGGGTGCGGTTGCCCCACCCTTGTCGCGCCCAGGTTTGGCGCGACAGGGTGGGGGTGTCCCTCACCTTATTCTCGAACCCGGCCGCGCCCTGGTCGCTCCCGCCGGCGCGCTGGTCACCCGCGTCCTCTATCTGAAATCGAACGGCGACAAGCAGTTCGTGGTCGTGGACGCGGCGATGAACGACCTGATGCGTCCTGCCCTGTATGGCGCGTTTCACCAAGTCGTTCCGGTCACCGGATCGACTGGCAACCGGCAACTGGC
>CAYTPH010000162.1:0-6646 GCA_964439635.1 uncultured Terriglobales bacterium | reverse complement strand
CGCCATCTGCGACGTGACTGACGCCACGGACTGCCTGAAGCCAGCCATCATCGCGTAGTCGGGAGCGGTGATGTTTCGCAGCCGCGCGGAGCGGCCACTCACGCTAGGCGACACGAGCCCGCTCTCCTTCCTCTCGACGACCGCCTCGGCCGATGGCATTCCCGACGCAGGCGTCAGCGAAACGGACACCCCCACAGGCAGAGCGCCGCCGCGGTCATATCCATGTGTGCCATCACGCTCTGTGAAAAAAAGATGGGGTACAAAGCGGTGCACAGCACGGTGGCCACCGCCACGGTCAGGGTCGCCGTCCGGCGCGCCAGCCGGTAGACCGCCAGCAGCGCCAGGGCCGCCACCAGCAGCATGGCCACGCGGGTCACCGCCGGGGCGTAGCCGGAGAGCTTCCACCACGCCGCCAGCCAGGCCGAGACCAGTGGGGGATGGGCGTTGCTGGGGATGGAGCTGGGGATCGCGCTGCCGGTCAGCAGCAGGTCGCGGGCGGCGGGGATGAAGTAGCCGGCCTCGTCCCAGAAGTAGGGCAGGCGCAGCAGGGGCGCGTGCAGCACGAACAGCGCCGAGAAGATCAGCGCGAAGACGAAGAGCAGCGGCAGGGGGCGTCCCACGGCCGCGCTAATTGACGATCCCGGTCTGCGCCAGGCGCGGGTCGAGCTTGATCTCGCCGAAGGTCTTCTCGTAGCCGTTGACGTTCTGCTGCAGTACCGCCAGCAGCGCCTTGGCCTGCTGCGGGCTGAGGTAGACGCCCTGGAAGTTGCGGACCTCGACCTCGTGCTCGGTCGGCTGTTGCAGCGTGCCGAACACCAGGAAGAAGTCCCACACGTTCACCCGCACCTGCACGCTGTTGGCGTAGTGCTCGCGGTACTCGGGGGAGTTGACCAGCTTGATGTTGGGCTGACCGGGCAGAGCCATGAATGCGCACCTCTGCCGGGCAGCTTAACGGCTGAGGAAGACGAGAGCAAGGACTTGGTGCCAGGACCGGGATTTGAACCCGGACGCCGTGAGGCACACGCTCCTAAGGCGTGCGCGTCTGCCAATTCCGCCATCCTGGCGAGGTGGCTACATCTGGTTGATGCCCTGCCACACCCAGACGCCGGCCATCACGATGATCAGTACGCCGGAAGCGGCGCCGAACAGGCGGACGTAGGGCTGGATGCGGTTCATACGGGCCAATAGCTCGGTTTGCTCCTGCTGCATGTGCGATTCGGCTTCGTCGAGGAAGAGCTGGTCGTCCTCGTGCATCGTGAGGGTGCTGCGATAGATGAGCAGCACGACCAGGATGCCGGTCACGGTGAACCAGGCTATCGACAGAATCATCAGGAGAGACATCCGCCACCTCCGTCAGGGTCGTGGAGCCGGTCTCGCGTACTCGGCCCAGCGGAAAGCCGCCAGGTGCGGGTATGTGGGCCGCCACGATTATAGACCCGCTGTAAGAGGGGGATGCAAGCGGCAGGGGCGGGTTTGTTCGCAAAACCGAACAAAACAGGGCAGAAAAGAGCGTGGAGCGGCGCAGGAGCAGGGGACATCGAATGGTGTAGAGGACCCAGGGAGAGAGTTTGCTATAATCAGCTCCAGTCCTGACAAGGAGATACCAGAGGATGGCGACTACTACCACCCCGACTACCACTCCGGAAGTGAAGAAGTTCCCGGTGAACCTGACCGCGACCGCGGTGGCCAAGGTCAAAGAGATCATGGCGCAGCAGAATCCCGTCCCGGCCGGACTGCGGGTGGGCGTGGTCGGCGGCGGATGCTCCGGCTTCTCCTATTCCATGTCGTTCGAGAACAGCCCCGGCATGATGGACAAGACCTTCGAGGTCGAGGGCCTGAAGGTGTTCGTGGACGCCACCTCCGCCATGTACCTGAATGGCTGCACGGTGGACTACGTGGAGACGCTGGAGGGTGCGGGCTTCAAGTTCGATAACCCTAACGTGAAGAGCACCTGCGGCTGCGGCAGCTCGTTCAGCGTGTAAGCAACGACCGATTTCCAGACCCCGTCCGGGAGGGCGGGGTTTTTGCTTGCTTCACAGAAAGGATTAGACCGCCGAGGGCGCTGAGAAAGGCGAGGACGCAGAGGAGCACACAGGACGCGGATTGCTACTGCGGGCGCTGCTGCGGTTGGGGCGTCGGGGGTTGGTTGGGGGGTGTGCCGGGGCCGAAACGGTTGGGCTGGTTCTGCGGCTGGCCGGGAAGATTGGCGGAGCCGGGGATGAAGCCGCCACCGCCCACGTCGAAACGCGGATCGTAGACGAACTCCCACTCGTTGTACTTGTTCTTCTCGTTCAGCTCCTTGATGGACTTCTTCTCGCTGGTGCTGGAGACGCCGACGATGGGTCCGCCGCCAAAGGTCTGGCCGCTGCCGATCTGGCGGGAGATCTGGGAGGCGGGAGTACCGGGCGAGGTGGGCGCACCGGAGCTGCGCGGCTGCTGGCCCCCGCCTTGTCCCAGCAGGCCACCGACGCCGCCGGGAAGCACGCCGCCGCCGGCGGTGCCGCCGCCGGGGCCAAAGACCTTGGGAGTGACCTTGGCTTCGCCCAGGTGGATGATGCGCCACTTGTCAGTGCCGGTGATGGGGTCCTGGTAACGGCGGCGCAGGAAGCGCAGGTTGTTGGTGCTCTCCAGCTCTTCCAGGCGCATGGGATAGCGGCCGAACTTGCGGTAGAAGCGTTTGATGGCGCGGGCGTACTGGGTGCCGCGCTTGATCAGCTCTTCCTCGCGGTCACGCTGGATCTGCTGGGCGATGCGCGGGGCGGCGGCGGTGACGGCGATCATGGCCACCAGCAGGAAGAACATCAGCGCCAGGAGCATGTAGCCGGCCTGGGAACCGCGGGCTTTGCGCCGAACCGTCATTCGTTTGTATTGTATCGCCGTGATCGCCGGGATCAGCCCTGGGTGAGCGGGATGGTCTGGCGGTTGTTGTGGAGGACGTCTTCGATGTCGACCGAGGACTGGCCGATGCGCAGCACCTTGTAGCGGCGGTTGACGATCTCGCCCTCGGCGGCGATGAAGACGTCGTCCCCGTCGGAGAGGAAGACGCGCTTGGTCTCGCCGGGCTTGCTGGCGAAGCCGAAGAACTTCAGGTTGATGGGCGGCGGCGGAGGCGGGCCCTGCGGCACCACCGGTCGCTGGGTGACCACGGGAGCGACCGGCTTCTCGATCGGTGGGGCCTCGGCTTGCGCGCGGAAGATGTTGCGGCCCTTGCCCTCGTACTCGGTCTCTTCGCTGCCCTTCAACAGCTCAAGATTGAGCGTGGGATCCAGGCTGTTGCTGGGCGGCGCCACCAGCCGCTTGCCGGGGACGACGCGCTGGGCCTGGCGGGCCGCCTGTGTCTGGGCCGCCGGCCGATCCGCCGGAGCCGCCGCACTGCCGCGGAAGGCGCGGAACAGCACCAGGAGCGCCAGCACTGCCAGGAGGCCGGCGATGGCGACCTGCTTGCGGTTCTCCGCGCCGAGCTTCATGCGCCGCTCCTCAGGTAGCTCTCCAGCTTCAGGGCCACGCTGACCTGCCCGCCCTGCTGCTCGGTCAGGGCGACGCTGTCCACGATGAAGAACACACGGTCGCGCTCCAGCGCGTTCACCAAGCGCACGATGGGCTCGTAGTCGCCGGTGAGGGTGGCCTCGATGGCCACGCGCTGCAGGTCGGGCACTTCAGCGGGCTTGGTCTCGTAGCGCACGGTGGAGATGCGGACGTGGTGCTTCTCGGCCAGGTCGCCCAGTTCGCGGGTGATGTCCGAGCCGTGACTGGGCAGGCGGTCCTCGTAGAAGCGCTCGATCTGCCCTTGCGAGGTCTTGAGCTTCTCCTCCATGCCGCGCAGCGGGAGTACCTCGCGGGTGCGCACCTGCAGCTCGGTGCGGGCGCGCTCGTACCGGTCCTGATAGGCGCGGCGGGAGCGCCCCAGCGGCGAGAGCAGGTAGGCCGCGGCGGCGACATCCACCACCAGCAGCACGATGGCCACAGTGCGGAACGAGCGCCGCATCCCCGCCAGGTCAGCCATCACTGACCTCCTTTCGGGCGCTCGGGCACGTACAGGGCGACGATCTCGAATTCCACCTCGTCCTGGCCCTGCTCGGTGCTGGTGGTCTCCGACTGCACCCGCGGCGAGCGGAAGGTGCTGGACTCCTCCAGCTTGCGCACCATCTCCACCGCCTTCTCGCGCGAGGAGCCGGCGATCTGTATGCGCACCTGCAGGCGGTGGTCTTCGGTGATATCGGGCGTGATGGACTTCACCTGCACCCGCGCCGGCACGATTTTCTCCAGGTCGGCGAACACCTGCGTCCAGGAGAAGGCCTTGCGCGCGATGAGCGCGTTCAGGAAGCGGGAGCGATCGCGGGTGCCGCGGTTCTCGGGGCGGTTCAGGATGGCCTCGGCCGCCGCCTTTTCCTGGTTCAGCTTGTCGATCTGCCCCTGGACCTCGTTCACATGGGCGCGCACGTGCCGGGCGTTCAAGAAGTTGGAAACCGCCAGGCCCACGAGGAACGCCGTCCCCAACAGGAGCAAGGCGATGGCGGCAACCCAGTTGCGGTAGAACCGCCCGGCGTCCTCGTAAGGCCGGGAAGCGAGATTGATGTCGAAGCGCATTATGCGACCAGGGCTCCCACCACGCCGGCGAGCAGCGTGCGCGGGATGTCCCCGCCAAAACCGGTGCCCAGGTACCGGCCTGTGACCAGCTCCTGGACGTGGACTCCCGTCTGGCTTTCCAGGGCGGGCGCCACCACCGGCACCGAGACGCTCCCCGCCAGCAGCACGTGCTCGATCTTGGCCCCGTAGGTGTCCTCGTAGAACACCACCGAAGGATAGACGTCGGCGGCCAGCTGGGCGGCGGGGAGCTGGGCGCCGGCCGGGTTCTCCAGGGTGCGGACCAGGCGCAGTTCGCTCTTGTCCACGATGGCCACGCTGATGCTGGTGGATTCCACCTTGATGACCAGGGTGGGCCGGTCGCCGTACACCGGGCCGAGAGCGGCCAGCATGGAGGGGAGCACCACGCCCGGACCGTAGCCCAGATCGCGGAAAGCGGCTTCGTACTCGTCCACCACGTCGCGGGGAGCCACGGCGGCGATCACGCGGACGGCGCCGCCGTCGCGGCGGACGTGGTAGGAGAGCGCGGCGCGGTCCACGTCGAAGGGCAGCGACTTGCGCAGGCGGAAGCGGATGATGCCGGCGGCCTCCTGCTCGCGCTGCGGCAGGGTATCGAAGTCCAGCAAGGCGATGCGGACAGCGGCGTCGGGAAGGACGGCGATCAGGTCGCGGCCACGTCCACCGACCGCCTCCAGGGCGGATCCGATGGCCTGGCGCAACGCCTCCGGCTGGGCCACGTTGGCGCCGCTCAGCGATGGGGAAAGGGCGCCGGCCGCCAGGGTGCGGGCGCTGTAGGCCTCCACGATCTCGCCGCGGTCGGAGGCGCGGGCCGCGATCACGCGGTCCGCGGTGATCTCGCAGGCCAGGCGCGGACGCGGCGATGTGGACGAAGAGGGCATGGGACCCGTTAGTTTCCAGTTTCTGGCTGCCAGTTTCAAGTAGCAGCATCGGCCCTGCGGGCCGATGGCCCGGGTCACAGACCCGGGCCCACACGTTACCTCGTGGTCTCGATAAAGGTGACCTTGTTGATCTCCTTGAGCGTGGTGGTGCCGGCGCGGACCTTCTCCAGCGCCGACTCGCGCAGGAAGCGCATTCCCTCCTCGCGGGCGGCGCGGCGGATCTCCGAGCTGGGGCGTTTCTCCAGGATCATCTCCCGCACCCGGTCGCTCAGGTCCAGCAGTTCGTGGATGGCGGTCCGGCCGCGGAACCCGGTCCCGGCGCACTCGATGCATCCCGGTCCTTCGTAGAAGGGCACCGAACCCCAAGTCTTGGGATCGAGGCCGCTGGCCTCCAGCGTGTCGGCGCCGTAGTGGACCTCGGTCCTGCAGGAGTCGCAGATGACCCGCACCAGCCGCTGCGCCAGGATGCAGTTCAACGCGGAGACGAAGTTGTAGGGCTCCACGCCCATGTTGAGGAAGCGGCCGATGACGTCCACCACGTTGTTGGCGTGCACGGTGGTGAACACCAGGTGGCCGGTGAGGGCGGACTGGATGGCGATCTGCGCCGTCTCGGTGTCGCGGATCTCGCCCACCATGATCTTGTCGGGGTCGTGGCGCAGGATGGAGCGCAGTCCGCGGGCGAAGGTCAGCCCCTTCTTCTCGTTCACCGGGATCTGGGTGACGCCGCGGATCTGGTACTCGACCGGGTCCTCGATGGTGACGATCTTGTCCTCGTCGCTCTTGATCTCGTTGAGCGCGGCGTAGAGGGTGGTGGTCTTGCCCGACCCGGTGGGCCCGGTGACCAGCACCATGCCGTAAGGCTCGGCGATGTAGCGGCGGAAGCGCTTCAGGTCCTCGTCGCTGAAGCCGACCACGTCGAGCACCAGGTTCTTGAACTTCTCGCTCATCGACTCCTTGTCCAGCACGCGCAGCACGGCGTTCTCGCCGAAGATGGTGGGCATGATGGAGACGCGGAAGTCGATGTCGCGCCGCGGGGTGCCGTAGCGCACGCGGAAGCGGCCGTCCTGGGGGATGCGGCGCTCGGCGATGTCCAACTCGCTCATCACCTTGATGCGGCTGACGATGGTGTTGTGGTGCTCCTTGGCGATGGGCGCCATGGCCGG
>CAYTPH010000161.1:6518-6750 GCA_964439635.1 uncultured Terriglobales bacterium | reverse complement strand
GAAGGCCCGCGAGGCCCAGCTGGCCAAGAGCAGCCGCGTCTCCCTGGAGGGCCTGGCGGAGCAGATCAAGACCGCCGGGGTGAAGGAGCTGCCCATCATCCTGAAGGGCGACGTGCAGGGCTCGGTCGAAGTGCTGGCCGACAGCCTCACCAAGCTCTCCACCGAGAAGGTGAAGGTCAAGGTGCTGCACTCCAGCGTGGGCGCCATCACCGAGACCGACGTGCTGCTGGCT
>CAYTPH010000161.1:0-6508 GCA_964439635.1 uncultured Terriglobales bacterium | reverse complement strand
CGGAGCGCAAAGCCCAGGAAGTGGCCGAGCAGGAAGGCGTGGACATCCGTCTGCACTCCATCATCTACGAGCTGCAGGACGAGATCCGCAAGGCCATGACCGGGCTGCTGGAGCCGGTGGTCAAGGAGACCTACCTGGGCCGCGCCGAGGTGCGCGACACCTTCCGCATCCCCAAGGTGGGCACCGTCGCCGGCTGCTACGTGCAGGACGGCATCATCAAGCGCGACTCCGAGGTCCGGCTGCTGCGCGACAACGTCCAGGTCTTCAAGGGCAAGATCAGCTCGCTGCGCCGCTTCAAGGACGACGCCGCCGAGGTCCGCAACGGCCTGGAGTGCGGCATCTCCATCGCCAACTACGGCGACATCAAGGTCGGCGACGTGATCGAGGCCTTCGTCACCGAGCGCATCGCAGCGGAACTGACGGCGTAGCGGTTGTCAGTTGTCGGTTGCCAGTTGTCAGTTCCGTCAGACCGGGCTGGCAGCTGGCAATTTCTTTTTTGCGCGCGTGTTGGCGCACGTCTCTGCTTTGAGTAGCCTTTAACTGGCAACTGGCAACTGGCAACTGGCAACTGGCAACTGGCAACCGATGCCCATCGCACTGCTCACCCTCGAACTCCGCATCGAAGGTGCCCACTCGCTCAAGGACAAGCGCCAGGTGCTACGCCGCATGAAGGACCGCTTGCGCTCCAGCTTCAACGTCTCCGTCGCGGAGCTGGACTCCACCGACCTGTGGCAGCGGGCCACCGTGGGCGTGGTCTCCATCTCCGGCTCGCGCGATTACCTGCAAGGCCTGATGCAGAACGTGGAGCGCACCGCCGGCGCCATCGCCTCCCAGTCCGGCGCCGAGATCGTGGATTCGTTCGTGGAGTACCTCGACCAGTAGCAGCCGCGTGTTTTCAGGACATCCCGAGCGCAGCGAGGGAGCCCTACCCTCGTCAGGAGTCCTCGTAGTGGCAGGGGTTCCTCGCTGCGCTCGCAGCTTCGTCTTCTAAACGCATCCCACATCTGCTATCCTCACTAGTTTTTCTCGTGAGGATTTTCATGCCGGAGCAGCGCGGGCGCGAGCACCACATGGAGCGGCTGGCCGACGCCATGCGCGACGAGATCGCCGCCATCCTGGAGGGCGAGCTGGCCGACCCCCGCATCGGCCTGGTCACCGTCAGCGACGCCAAGCTCGCTCCCGGCGGCAAGGTGCTGCATGTCTCGGTGGAAGCCGAGGAGGACGAGACCGCTGCGGCCGAGGCCATGGAGGGCCTGGCCTCCGCCAAGGGCTACATCCGGCGCGAACTCACCTTCCGCCTCCGCCTGCGCCAGGCGCCGGAGTTGGTGTTCCATCTCGATCGCTCCCACCAGGCCACCGGCCGGGTGGAGGAATTGTTGCGCCGCGCCGAGAAGCGCAAGAAGAAGTCCCAGCAGGAGAAAGGGCACAAGGGTCCCGGTTGATGTTGCAGGAAGTGTTGAAGAGTATCGCGGAGCGCGACCAGTTCCTGCTGACCTCGCACGCCCGCCCCGACGGCGACGCCATCGGCTCCGTCCTCGCCTGCTGCGAGGTGCTCAAGCGCATGGGCAAGTCGGCCGAGGTGGTGCTCGCCGACGGCGTGCCCTACATCTATCGCCCGCTGCCCTTCGCCGACGCGGTGGTGCACTCGCCGCTGGCCACCGGCTCCTACCAGGCCGCCATCCTGCTGGAGTGCGACAGCATCCAGCGCACCCGGCTCGAGGGTCTCGACAACCGCTTCCTCATCAGCATCGACCACCACCTCAGCGGCCGCCCTTTCGCCCACGTCAACTGGATCGACCCAAGCGCCTGCGCCACCGCCGAGATGATCTACCGCCTGGCCCGTGAGGCCGGCGTGAAGATCTCCCCCGAGATCGCCACCTGCCTCTACACCGCGGTGCTGACCGACACCGGCGCCTTCTGCTTCACCGGCACCAACGAGCGCACCTTCGCCCTGGCCCAGGAGCTGGTGCGCGCCGGCGCCGACCCGGGCAAGTGCGCCCAGAACGTCTATTTCTCCAACCCGACCTCCAAGATGCGCCTCCTCGGCCGCGCCCTCTCCACCCTGCACCGCGAGGGCAACCTGGCCTGGATGCACGTCATGCGCGAAGACCTGGACCGCTGCGGCGCCTTCGACGAGGACGCCGAGGGGCTGGTGAACTACGCCCTCAGCATCGGCGGCGTGGAGGTGGCGGTCTTCTTCCGCGAGCTTCCTGACCGCCGCTTCCGTGTCAGCCTGCGCAGCAAGGGCGGGGTGAACGTCGCCGAGATCGCCGAGCAGTTCGGCGGCGGCGGCCACGAGTGCGCCGGCGGCTGTGCCGTGGAGGGGCCGCTCTCGCTCGCCTCCGAGCGCATCCTCGCCCATCTCCGCATCCACCAGCGTCCCGCCGCGGACGCCCCGCTACAATAGCTGCGGTCGTCTGCCCGACTTGCCCGAACGTCCCCAAACCGCCCGCAACACGCTGCTGCTGGAGCTGGCCACCGTGGCCGCCTTCTGCGGCTTCCTGTTCTTCTATGGACTCGGCAACTTCGGCCTGATCGGCGCCGACGAGCCCCGCTACGCCCAGATCGCCCGCGAGATGCTCGAGCGCCGCGACTTCATCACTCCCGTCCTGCACGGCCGGCCCTGGCTGGAGAAGCCGGTCCTGTACTACTGGCTGGCGGCCGCCTCCTACGCCGTCTTCGGCGTCAGCGACTGGGCAGCGCGCTTGCCTTGCACCGTGCTGGCGTCGGCGCTGGTCTTCGCTGTCTATTTTTTCCTTCGCCGCTTCCGCCCTGGGACACAACTCAACGGTGCGCTCATGACCGCCGCCTCCGCCGGCCTGGCGGGCTTCTCCCGCGGCGCCTCCACCGACATGCCGCTGGCGGCGTTCTTCGTCGGCGGCATGCTGTCCTGGTTCGCCTGGCACCAGACCGCACGCCGCCGCTGGCTGCTGCTGTTCTACCTCTGCATCGGGATCGGGACGCTGGCCAAAGGTCCGGTGGCCCCGGTGCTCGCCGCCCTCGTGATCGGCCTCTACGCCCTCCTCCGGCGCGACCTCGGCCTGATCTGGCGTACGCTCTGGCTGCCCGGGATCCTGGCCTTCCTGGCGGCCGCTCTGCCGTGGTACGCGGCGGTGCAGCTCCGCACCCCCGAGTTCTTCCACGAGTTCGTCATCCGCCACAACCTGGCGCGTTACGCGCTCAACATTTACGCCCACAAATATCCGCACTGGTTTTACGTGCCCACGCTGCTGCTGGGCGTCATGCCGTGGACCACCTTCGCCATCGCCGCCCTGGTGGACGCGGTCAAGCGCTGGCGGCGTCCGGTGGCGCCCGAAGGCGCGTTGCCCGCTTTCCTGGCGGCGTGGATGGTCGTGATCTTCGCGTTCTTCTCCATCTCGGAGTCCAAGCTTCCCGGCTACATCCTGCCGGTCTTCCCGGCGTGCACCATGCTGCTGGCGGTGTGGCTGCAGCCGCGGGAACAAGGCCGCGCCCCCGCCTGGATGACCGCCGTGCACGCGTTGCTCCTGGGGACGCTCACCACCGCCGTGCTGCTGACGCCCTACCTCTTCCTGCAGCGCCTGCAGCCCATCCCGCCGGCGGCGCTGAAGATCGGCATCGTCGTCGGCGTGGTGCTGGCGGCCGCGGTCTTCCTCACCATCCACCTGCGCGGCCTGGCCATGCTGCGCTTCGCCACCCTGGCGGCCGCGGTCCTGCTGTTCGCTTACATCTTGCGGGTGGACGCCATCTCCATCGACCGCATGGTCTCCGCCCGCCCCGTCGCCCGCGAGCTGCAGCAACTCGGCGCTGGACAGGAGCCCATCGCCGTCTACAAGACCAACCGCCAGGTGGAGTACGGCCTGGCCTTCTACCGCAACCAGCCGATCGATCGTTACGAACGCGCGGAGGTGCCCCAGGTGGACCACCTGGTGATCACGCGCACAGGGTTACAGGAAGAACTGGCGCAGAAGGTCGGCGGACGCCGCCTCTCCCGCCTGGGCGGCTTCCCGCCGCAGAAGCTGGAGTACTTCTGGGTCTCGCCGCCGCCCAGGCACGAGCCCGCCGCGGCGCACCGGCACTGAATCAAGTACCTAGCCCGACGCCTACCCGCGTGGTTCCGGCGCTTGGCCGCGGCCCGTCCCGCGCACTAGACTTAGACTGCACCAGCCCGGTGCGTCCCCCGCGCGCCGCCAGGAGCCCGTTCCGTGGAGATCATGGACCTCAGGCATTTCGCCTCCTCCGACCTGCGCCCTCTACTGGAGCGCGAGTCGCAGGACTGGGCCCGCGAGCTCGCCTGGGACTACCACGGCTCCGCCGAGATGATCCTGCGCTACGTGGACGCCAAGATCCTTCCCGGCTACGCCGCCGTCGAACGCGGACGCGTCCAGGGCTACGCCTTCTTCGTCTACGAGGGCCCCAAGGGCGTCATCGGCGACCTGTACGTGGATCCGGCGCTGCGTGAGAACAACGGCACGCCCCTGCCTTCGCGCCTGCTCACCCACGTCATCGAGACCCTGCAGCACTCGCCCGGTATCCACCGCGTCGAGGCGCAACTGCTGATGCACGAGAGCGGGGCCGTCTCCCGCGTCTTCCAGCAGGAGGGCTTTCGCAGCTACCGCCGCCTGTTCATGGTGCTGCCGCTGGCCGGGCGCAATGGCTGCGGCAAGAGCGCCCTGGAAACCCCGCCGGACATCGACATCCGCCGCTGGGCCGAGCACGACTTCCAGGGCGCCGCCGCCGTCATCACCGCCGCCTACCGCGACCACGTGGACGCCGAGATCAACGACCAGTACCGCACCATCAGCGGCTCCATGCGCTTCCTCAACAACATCGTGCGCTTCCCCGGCTGCGGCGTCTTCGACCCGGAGGCTTCGCTGGTGGCCATTCACCGGCCGTCCAAGACCATGGTGGGCGTCATCCTGTGCTCGCGCGTGAAGGACGACGTCGGCCACGTCACTCAGGTCTGCGTCATGCCCGAGCTGCGCTGCCGCGGCGTGGGCCGCGCCCTGCTGGCCGCCACCACCGCCGACCTCGTCCGCCGCCGCTTCAACTCCCTTTCGCTGACGGTGACCGAGGCCAACGCCCGCGCCGTGGACCTGTATCGGCGATTAGGGTTTCAGGTGACGAGGGTCTTCGACGCTTTCGTGTGGGAGGGGTAGCGCGATCGACGAGCTAATGGCTAACGGCTAAGAGCTAAGGGCTACCGCCGCAACAACCACATCAACCACCCGCCCAGGATCGTTCCCCCGACGAACAGCGCGAAGCAGTACAGCCCGTAGCGCACCATCTCCCGCTGCGTGTTCCGCTGCGTGATCCCGAACACGATGGACGCGATGGTGGCGAACACCAGGGCCGCCGTGAAGTGCGTCAGGTGCAGCGTCATTGCTTCGTCCCCCCGCCGATGTCGTAGGCATCGATGGCCGCCACCACGTTCAGCAGCCCGGAGACGATGATGAACTTGGTGCCGTAATCGGCGGTGGCCAGGTTGATGGCCCCGTGGCCGAGGTTGAACATGCGCGCCGCCAGGTACATCCCGCCCGCGCCCACGTCGCCCACGAAGCCCAGGATGTCGAGAATGTCGCCCAGGTTGAATTCGTAGACCTTGCCCTGCATCAGGATGCCGAGCACGAACATGCTGCCGATGGAACCCATCAGCAGCGCGCCGCGCCCCCAGCGCTTCAGCAGCAGGTGTCCGGCGCCCGGGATCAGCCAGCCCAGCACCAGCGCCGCCACCGCCTGCTTGGTCACCGGATAGGTGGGCGCCGCCGCCTCCGTCTTGCCCGCCGCCTTGGCCATCAGATGGTCACCAGTTCCCGCTGGATGCGGCCGGTCACCTCGGCCGAACCCTGGCGCACCAGCATGTTCACCTCACTGCGTACCCCGAACTCCGGCAGGTACACGCCGGGCTCGATGGAGAAGCAGGTGTTGGGGATGATCTCGCGTTCGTCCTTGGTCTCCAGGTTGTCGATGTTGGCGCCGTTGCCGTGCACGCTCACGCCGATGGAGTGCCCGGTGCGGTGGGTGAAGTACTGCCCGAAGCCCTTGGACTGGATGAACTCGCGTACCGCCTCGTCCACCTGCCAGCCGTGCAGCTTCTCGCCGGCGGCGATCGCCGACTTCACCTTGTTCACGCCCACGTCGCGCGCGTCGCGGACGATCTCGAACACCTGCCGCTGTTTGTCGCTCGGCTTGCCCAGGATGCCCGTCCAGGTGATGTCGTAATAGACCGCGCCCGGCTTCTGCAGCTTGGCCCAGATGTCCAGCAGCACGAAATCGCCCTCGCGGATGGGCGCCGAGCGCTCCGAGGTCGGCTCGTAGTGCGGGTTTCCGCTGTTGGCGTTCACCCCCACGATGGGCGGCTCCTCGGTCACCAGGCCCTCGCTCCGGAAGGCCTCCAGGATCCACTGCTGCATCTCGTGCTCGTGGGTGCCGCCGTTGCGCACCCGCCGCCCGATCTCCTTGAAGGCGGCCTCGGTGATCGCGTCCACCTTCTTGCCGGCCTCGAAGTGCGTCTGGATCTGCTCGTCCG
>CAYTPH010000160.1:0-6763 GCA_964439635.1 uncultured Terriglobales bacterium | reverse complement strand
GACGCCTCGGCGGCGGCCGGGCCCAAGGGCCGCACGGCGACGGCGGCGACCGATGCCTTCATGCGGGCGGAGATCCTGGCCTACTCGCGGTCGCGCGGGCTGTTCGCGGGCATCTCGCTGGAGGGCTCGACCCTGCGGCAGGACGGCCGCGCCAACCGCAAGCTGTACGGGCGCGACATCAAGGCGCGGGAGATCATCCGCAGCCCGGGCGGCGGCAGCATGGTGGCGACGCTGAATGCGAAGTCGCCGCGGAACCTGTCGGACCCGAAGTCGCTGCGGAGCGCGAACGGCGGGAAGTAGGATTCGCGAAAGTGTGAAGCCGCGGCTTGGCCGCGGCTTTTCTTGTTGGCCCGCGGCCCCGAAGGTTCGCGCGACCGCGCCACGTCATCTTGGCAGCGCGAGGAGCTGCGGGCGAGGGCGCCCGCAGTACAGCCGGCGAGGCGCCGGCGCTACGCGACACTTCCCTGCCACTTCCAGCCATCACTCATCCGCGGTACAAACAGGCTGATGACACATGCGCAACTGGTGAAGCTGGCGGAGGAGTGGCTGCGGCGGGCGTACCGCTGCGGGGTGATCCTGTCGGAGCAGGTATGCGCCAGCGGGGAGACGCCCGACGTGATCGGCTGGAAGGGCCAGTGCCGGTCGGTGATGGTGGAGTGCAAGGTGTCACGGGCGGACTTCCTGGCGGACGCGGAGAAGCCCTGGCGGCGGCAGCCGGAGATGGCGGTCGGCTGCGAGCGCTGGTACCTGGCGCCGGCGGGCATGGTGCGTCCGGAAGAGCTTCCGAAAGGCTGGGGACTGCTCGAAGTCCGCGGGCGGAAGGTGCGGGTGACGGTGCAGGCCGCGCGCAAGAGCCAGAGGAGCGAGCAGGGGCTGATGCACGAGATGAACCTGCTGCTGGCCAGCCTGCGGCGGGTGGAAGTGCGCATCGAGCCGCAGACCATCACCGACTTCCTGAAGTGGAAGAACCGCATGGCGGAGTACAACGGAGGAAGCTATCCGCTGGGGCTGAGGCCGCCCGAGAGCGAGGCCAATGTCCACCTGCACTCCGGCGACTAGGAGAGACGGCCTGGCCCGAGGGCGCTGCAGACGGTCACTTTCCGCCGCCTCGCCGGTGGCGATGCCATACACTCCATCGCGCTCTATGCGCGCTCGATGGATCCTGCTCAGCCTCGCCTTTCTGGCCGGCAGCAGCGCCGCCCAGGTACCCGACACGTTCACCAACCTGAGGGTGCTGGCAAAGAACATCGAGAAGCGGGCCCTGGTCCAGACTATGAAGGACTTCACCCGGGCGCTGGGGGCGCGCTGCTCCGATTGCCACATGGGAGAAGAGAGTGCGGACCTCTCCACCTACGACTTTGCCAGCGATGGCAAGGCGCTGAAGCGAAGCGCCCGCACGATGATGCGCTGGCAGGCGGAGATGAACCGCACGCTCAGAAAGCAGCTAAAGCCAAGTGACGGCAGGGCACCGTCGGAGGTAACCTGCGCCACCTGTCATCGCGGACGGCTGACACCGGAGAACCAGATGCCGCCGCGTGGCACATCTCCGGGCGCTCGAACGTCCCCAGGCGAACCACCGAAGAATCAACCGGTTCCGAACCCGCCGCAGAATCCCCCTCGCACCTGAGGCGCGCGCTCGGCGACGTCGAGCCGAATCCCGCCGGCAAACGAAGGTCGCTGTCCCCGCGGCCTATGGCCCATCGATACTTGCGGCATCTGCAGAGCGGATTACGATGAACCCCTGGATGCAACGTGCGGCCAACGCACGGTTGGGAGACTGTTATGGCCAACATGCATGTGACGGAAATGGGGTCCCAGGTGGACAACAGCCTGGTGCAGGCACCGCACTCCCCGATGGCGGAAGTCACGGCCACGGTACTGCGCGCCCAGGCGTTCACCGGGGCTTCGGGCGCGGCCATGCTGGCCCGCGCGGGGGAAGAGCTGGTGTGCCGCTCCGCCAACGGGACTTGCGTCCCGGAATTCGGCGTGCGGATGCCGGTCCAGGGGAGCTTCCTGGGCCTGGCGGTGGAAGGCAAGAAGGCGCAGAAGAGCGATGACGCCGAGACCGACCTGCGGGTGGAGAACGCCAGTTACGGGCCGGTAAAGCCGAAGTCCATCCTGGCCGTGCCGGTGCGCTCGGGCGAGCAGGTGGTGGGCGTGCTGGCCGTCTATTCGGCTTCCGTCAACGCCTTCAATAACACCCACATGGCCATCCTGCGGACGATGGCGGACGCCAGCGCCAAGCACATCCTGCAGCTGCCGCAGCTGGAAGCGCCCAAGCCGGCAGCGAAGGCGGACATCCCTAAGGCGGCGGTGACGGCGGCGGAACCGGCAAAGGTGCAGTTGCCGGAGCCGCATCGCCAGGAGCTGGCGGCGGCGGTGGCGCAGTTGGTTGCGCCGACCGCCATCCCGACGGTGAAGCCTGCGCCAGTCCCGGCACCGGCCGCGGCCAAGCCGACGGACGACATCCTGGTGCTGGCGGCGGACCCCTCGGCAGCGCCGGCGAGGAAGCCCGCTCCCGTGCTTGAGTCCAAGCCTGCGGCGTTATCTGCGCCGCGTCCCCGGAAGATCCAGTTCAATCCTCCGCCGTCGCTGGACCTGCCACAGCCGCGACGCCGCCGGAACAGCAAGCTGAAGGGTCCGGTGCGCACCGCCGTCATCGGCCTGGTGGCCGTGGCACTGACGGCAGGCTGGGCGCTGAATCGTTCGGAAGAGGTGCCGCTGCCGGTGGCGGTGGCTGCACCGAGTATCGCGCCGGCCGCAGTCGAGCCGGCCGTGGATGCGACGAACGCCGCGAGTACCGTGGCCGCCGCTGCAGCGACGACACCAGTCCCGGCGACGCAAACGACGCCGGCGGCGCCGGCCGTCCCGGCGGTGGTTCCTCCGGTCGCACAGGCTACGCCCAAGACCGCCACGAAGCCCACGCCCGCGGTTTCGGAAGCGACTGCGGTGCCGAGCGCCGAACAGAAGCCTGAACCGGCGCCGGTGGTGCTGGCGTCGGAGCCGAAGCGCAGCTTCACCGCCGCCAGCAAGGAAGTCTCCGACGCCCCGCAGCTGGCCATGGCGAGCACGCCGGCCCTGCCGCTCTCGGTAGCGCCGGCCATTGCCACTCCGGCGTTGCGCAAGTCCGATGCGGTGCCGGCCAAGCTGCTGCAGCGCGCGGCGCCGACCTATCCGCCGGCCGCCCTGCGGCTGAAGACCTCCGGCAGCGTGGTGCTGTCGGCGGTCGTGCGGAAGGATGGGTCAGTCGCCGAGGTCAAGATGGTGGGCGGTAACCCGGTGTTCCGCGACAGCGCTATCTCGGCGGTCCGGCAATGGCGCTACTCTCCGGCCACGCTCAACGGCGAGCCGGTGGAGACCACGGCGGAGATCGTATTGAAGTTCGCTGCTCCCAAGTAAGGGGTTAAGGGACGAAACACTGGGCACGGCGAGCAGCCGTGCCCTTTCTTCATGCGCGCGTGAGTGCGCGGATGAGGCCCGCGCGGTCGGGATAGCGCGCCAGCAGATCTTCCCTCCTCCCCAGTTCGAAGTCTCCCGCATCGAAGCCCGGAGCCATGGTGGTGCCCAGCAGGGCGAACTGTCCGCCATCCACCAGCCGCGAGCCCTGCCAGGAGCCGCGCGGGGCCACGAACTGCAGCTCTTGCCCATTCA
Source organism: uncultured Terriglobales bacterium (assembly GCA_964439635.1). Taxonomy (GTDB): domain Bacteria; phylum Acidobacteriota; class Terriglobia; order Terriglobales; family Acidobacteriaceae; genus CAYTPH01. The sequence goes on along the minus strand of CAYTPH010000160.1, from coordinate 3,112 downwards.
GAACGTCAGGGCCGAGGAGGACGCGCTGGCTGCCGCCGTCGCGGTGGAGGAGGAGCATCTCCACGGGGTCGCCAAGGTAGAAGTGGTAGACCTCGTCGGTGAGCAAGCGGTGCAGCGCGGAAAAGGAGTCCGCTTCACTGGTCAGTAGATAGTAGATGGCGGTGCCGAAGGGCCGAGGCGCGCCGTAGCGGGGTGGCAGCGAGGCCCCGGGGAGGGATTCGGGCGAGCAGTACGTTTGGCGGAAGTAGCCGCCTTCGACCGGCAGCGGCTGAAGGCGGAGATGGGCGATGAGGTCGGCGGCGGTCATCGGGCGGCTCCGATCAGGTTGGCGTACATGCCGCCGTCCACCAGGAGGTCGGCGCCAGTGATCCAGCGGGCGGCGGGCGAGGCCAGGAAGAGGCAGGCGTCGGCGACGTCTTCGGGAGTACCCAGGCGGCCCAGGGGCGCGCCCCGCAGGTAGGACTTCACCCCCTCGGGCCAGGCTTCCTCCAGGCCGGCACGGCCAATGAGGCCGGGCGAGACGGAGTTCACGCGGATGGCGTGCTTTCCGAATTCCGCGGCGGCGGCGCGGGTGTACATGAGTACCGCGGCCTTGGCGGCGTTGTAATGAGCGTGCATGGGAGCGGCGGCGTGGCCTTCGATGGAAGAGATGTTGATGATGGCGCCCGGGCGCTTCTGCTCAATCATCCTGCGGGCGGCAGCCTGGGTGCACAGGTGGACGCTGCGCAGATCGGCGGCGATGACCGCGTCCCACTGCTCCTCCGGCATGTCGAGCAGAGGCGCTACGGGATAGATGCCGGCGTTGTTGACCAGTATGTCGAGGCCGCCCAGTGCTTGCGCCGCCGCGTCCAGCAGGCAGGCGACGCCGGCGGAAGTGGACACGTCAGCCTGGACGAGGGCTGCGCGGCGGCCGAGCTTGCGGATGCCGGCGGCGACTGATTCCGCTCCGTCCTTACTGCCGCGATAGTGCACCAGCACGTCCGCGCCGGCTTCGGCGAAGCGCCGCGCGATGCCGCTGCCCAGGCCGCTGCCCGAGCCGGTGACTACGACAGTCTTGCCGCTGAGATCTAATAGGTACTGCGGCGATAGGTGCGCAGCCATCCGACCTCCTACAGAACCCGAAGGATTGTAGCGGGTCTGGACAGAAAGGCCATGGGCTGCGGCATGCGTACAAACTCCACGGCAGTTTTCGCAGACGAATACGTCTAGACTTCCAGCACAACCTGAGGAGGACGAAATGGGCCAGGGGCTGGTGTCGTTGGAAGGATCGGTATGCGCTATCACGGGTGCGGCGAGCGGCATCGGGCGGGCGACGGCCGAGTTGATGGCGCGGCTGGGAGCGGCGGTGGCCGTCCTGGACATCAATGCCGCGGAGGGGACGCGGCTTGCGGAGGAACTGAAGTCCGCCGGGGCCAAGGCCGCATTCGTCGAGGCCGACCTGACCAAGCTCGATACCATCCCGCAGGCGTTCACCGAGGTCACACGGTCGCTGGGGGTGGTGGCGGTGTGGGTGAACAACGCGGGCGTAAGCCGGCGGACGCCGGCGGAGTCCTACCCGCTGGACGCGGCCGAGGAGTTGTGGCGGCTGAATGTGAGCGCGGTGTTCGCGGCCATGCAGTGCTGCGCCCGGGAGTGGATGGCGGCGGGGACGGGCGGCAGCATCGTGAACCTGGCGTCGGTGTTTGGGCTGGTGGCCGACCCGCTGTCGGCTCCGTATGCCGCTTCCAAGGGCGCGGTGGTCCAATTGACGCGGACTTGCGCGGTCGAATGGGCCGACAAGGGGATCCGGGTGAATGCCGTCGCCCCGGGATACACCTACACGCCCATGACCGCAAAGACGCTCGACTCGGCGGCGGGGCAGGAGATCCTGGCACGCGTGCCCATGAAGCGGGCCGCCAAGGCCGAGGAGATCGCGGCGGCGGTGGCCTTCCTGGCTTCGGACGCGGCCTCGTTCATCACCGGGCAGGTGCTGGTGGTGGACGGCGGCTTTACGGCGCAGTGAGTGTCCCTATTGGATGGACTGATTTGGTGGAGCTAGTCGGGATCGAACCGACGACCTCATCGTTGCGAACGATGCGCTCTCCCAGCTGAGCTATAGCCCCATTCCGGTTGGCACTCACATTCTAACAAGTGGGGCGGCGGCGGCCAAGCCGCCGCCCACGCCCTACTTCGCGCCCGCCAGCTCCACGGTGGCGTGCCACAGGAACTCGACGAACTGGCCCAGTCCTTCGATCTGCACCCGCTCGTCGTTGCCGTGGACGGACTTCAGGTCCTCATCGGTGCGCGGGATGCTGATGCCGTAAGCCTGCACGCCCTTCGCCCGGAGCTGGGCGGAATCGGTGGCGCCGGTCAGCATGAACGGGACGGTGATGACCTGCGGCCAGACTTTCTTCTGGGCGGACTCCAGGGCGCGGAAGGCCTCGGAATCGAGGCGGCTGGGCGGGGTGACGGGGCGGTGCTGCTTCTCCGCCAGCTCGACGGTGACGGCGGGGTCGTCGATGACCTGGCGCACCTGGGCGATGAAGGCTTCGTTGTCCTCGTCGGGCAGGGCGCGCACGTCGAGGTAGGCTTCGGCGTCTCCCGGAATGACATTGGAGCGGAAGCCGCCCTTGATCATAGTGGGGGCGATGGAGGTCCGCAGCTGGGAGTTGGCGCGGATGTCGGTGGCCCGCAGTTCCTCCTGGACGGCGGGGTCGTCGAGACGGGTATATAGCCTCGCCTTTTCCGGCGGGCTGATGGTGGCCAGCCGCTGGAAGAGGGCGCGAGTGGTGTCGTTCAGGCGCATGGGCGGCTGCCACTGGCCGACCTTGGCGACGGCCGCCGCCAGGTGCACCACCGGGTTGTCCACCCGCGGCATGGAGCCGTGACCGCTGGACCCGCGCGCCACCAGGCGCAAGCCGCGCGGCACTTTTTCCGTGGTGGCGATGCCGATGTACGCCAGTTTGCCGTTCTCGATCTGCGCCTCGCCGGCCTCGTTGAAGGCGTACTCGGCGGCGATCTTGTCCCAGTGCTGGGCGATGAGGAACTCGATGCCGAATTCGGGGGTGCCCTCCTCACCGGCCTCGGCCAGATAGATGACGTCGCGGTCTAGCTTCACCCCCAGACGCTTGAG
>CAYTPH010000159.1:0-6812 GCA_964439635.1 uncultured Terriglobales bacterium | reverse complement strand
GTGGCGTGCGGCCAGCCCAGCAGCTCCGCCAGCACCACGCCCGTCTGCGCGAAGCCGTAGTCGTCCGACTGCAGCCCGGTGAAGATCAGGTCGAACTGCTCGTCCTTGATGGCCGCGGCCAGCGCCTTGCACAGGTTCACCGGGTCCAGTCCGACGAACGCCTGGTCCTCCAGGTGGATGGCGCGGTCGGCGCCCTTGGCCAGCGCCTCGCGCAGCACCTGCTGCGCCCGCGCCGGCCCGGAGGTGATCACCACCACCTCGCCGCCGTGCTTCTCCTTCTGCCGCAGCGCCTCCTCCAGCGCGTAGGCGTCCGGCTCGTTCACCTCGTAGCTGACGTCCTCGCGGATCCACGTCCCCGTCTCGTTGAGCTTGAGCGGGGCGTCTTTCTGCGGCACCTGCTTCATGCAAACCAGGATCTTCACGGTGACCTCGTTATCAGGACTGTGTGGGCGCGGGTCTTTGACCCGTGCCCTCGAGCAAGAACTGGCGTCATCCTGAGGGCCTTAGGCCCGAAGGACCTCGCGTGTACCGCCAGGGGCCAGAAGGCGAATCTGCTTTTCGACCGAAACTAGACTCACCAAACCCCGCCCCGCCCGTCTATCGGTTTGAAAGGCACAGCAGGCAGCATCGAACAGCGCCTGGCGAACCGGGAAGTATAAATGAGCGGCAGGGAAAAATCGCGGAGGTCGGATGGGTTGGTGGCCGGGCTGGCGCTGGCGGCCGTCCTGGCGATCGGCTTCAACAACGGCCGGGCCGACGAGCCTCTCAGCATGATGGACTTCGCCGCCTCGCACGTGATAACCGCGCACGCTGCGGCGCCGGAAGCGTCGCCGGTCACTCCCGTCGTGCAGCGCCTCCAGCCGGTCCCGCCGGAGGCGACCTCCACCTGCAAGCTTCGTCCGACCCCGGTCGCCGTCCGCGTAAAGACCTCGAAGAGCTAAGAAGAACCGCGAGCCTTGCGGTTATTATTCGAATCTTCTCGGCGTGCTCGGCGGTGAGGCTATTCCAGGAACGCCACCGACTGCACGCTGGTGACCTCGATGCGCTTGCGGCAGCGCAGGTTCTTGCACATCACCATGTCGTCCTTGCGCACCATGTAGGACTTGGCCTTGGCGAACTTGGCGCGGTCGCGCTCGTCGGCCCGGCCGGGCAGCTGACGCTTCTTCGTGCGCACCAGCCACGCCAAGTCGTACTCCGCCGATTGCCGGCAGTGCGGGCAGTTGAGGGTGGCCGGCTTCTTCTCTTCCCGCTCGTCGAAGAAATCTCTTTCGTCCAGCGCCATGCCCGGATTATTGCATAATGGCCGCGGCAGCTCCGTGACCCCCCGCAAGAAAAAGCGCAGGACCTTCCGCGCGGTGAAGGCGGTGAAGGCCGCTGCTCGCGAGCAGCTCGGCTCGCCTCCTCCCACCCGCCGCGAGGAGCCTCCCACCCGCCGCCTTGGCGAGAAACACAAGCCCACCCTCGGCCGCCTGCTCGCCGAGGACTAGTTCTCGCTGCAGGACGGCTGCGGCCCTGGACAATTCCCGCACTCCTCGCCCACGCAGAGGCGGCAGGCGCTGTTCTCGGCTACCGGCTCGTTCACGGTGTGCGCGACCGTGTAGACGCAGGCCGACCGTGCCGACTGGCCGCTCGGCGTGTGCACCACGCTGTAGTGCACCGTGTACACTCTCCCGTCGCCGCTCCCCAGCCGCTCCCTCCGCAACTGGAACGCCGAACGAGAGGGGAAGATCTCCATGTCGTGGCAGGACTTCCCATCTCCGCTGTGGGTGGGGTCGACCTTGTCATCTTCCGGCTCCGAGGACGTCACCCGTCGGATGGTTATGGAAGTCGTGCTCGGGTCGATGGGAGTGCTCGGCTGCGCGCAGGAGTTGATCTGCAGGATCTCTCCGATGCAGTCGGTGGCGATGTCGAAGGCCTGGTACTTATGGTTGGGAGGCCACAAAGGCGTTGGCCCCGGCACCGGTTTGATCGACAGGCCGACGTCCTGCACCGTGACCTGGCATTCTTTCTGGATCGGAACGCCGACGTTGCAGTTGACCGTGACGGCATGGCTCCCCGGCGCGTACGGGCACGCCGGTTCGACCGTGCAAATGGCCCGCGGGTCGAGCGATCGGTCGCTGAGCTCGAAGATCGCGTCCATTCTCGGACACGCGCTGCACCCGCCCTCCTCAGGGACGGCGGTCACCGTCGGGTTCAGGCAAAGGATCTCCGGCGGCTCCTGGCCGTAGCTGGCCACGCACGCCGGCAAGACCACAAGGAGACACACAAGGGCCCGGGCCGTATGTCGCATTTTCCCCTCCTCGCCAAAATTGCAAGCGGGGGAGAACCGGACTCGTCCCGGCGAGGAATGTGCTGGCGAGCATATGCAGGGCGCGCCCGCATGTCAATGACGGTGCGAGCGCAGCGAGGGAACTCGTTGGCGGAAGCGAGTGAGGGTCGAACTCACCCTCGACGGGGCGAACCCGCCGAGCGCCGGTTTTGAAGACCGGGAGGGTCACCGGACCCCGTGCGCTTCCGCTCGACTTCAGTGTAAATGAAAAGGCCGGGGCGGAAGGCCCCGGCCGGTGAGCCTCTGCGGCTACGCGGACTTCTTGGCCGCGGCCTCGGGCAGCTTCTTCTTGCTGAGGTACCAGTCCTTGACCTCCAGGCCGTCGCCGCCGGCGGCACGCTTCTCGGCGTCGGCCTGGGTGATGGGCGCGGGCACGATCACCTGGTCGCCCGGACGCCAGTTGGCGGGGGTGGCGCAGGCGTTGGCGTCGGCGGTCTGCAGCGCGTCGATCACCCGAATCAGCTCGTCCACGTTCCGCCCCAGCGACAGCGGGTAGTAGAGCAGCGCGCGGATCACGCCCTTGGGGTCGATGAAGAACACGGCGCGGACGGTGGCGGTGTCGCTCACCGCCTCGTGCACCATGCCGAAGGCCTGGGCCACCTTCTGGTCCAGGTCGGCGATGACCGGGAACTTCACCTTCACCCCGAACTTCTGCTCGATGTCGCGCACCCAGGCGATGTGGGCGTACACGCTGTCCACCGAGTTGCCGATGAGCTGCACGTTGCGTTTCTCGAAGTCGTCGCCGCGGCGGGCGAACTCCACGAACTCGGTGGTGCACACCGGGGTGAAGTCCGCGGGGTGCGAGAACAGCATGATCCACTTGCCCTTGGCGGTGTAGTCGCTGAGCTTGATCATGCCGTGGGTGCTCTTGGCGTGGATGTCGGGCGCCGGCTCGTTGATGCGCGGGATGCGCGTGACGGGGCTGGGTACGGTGGCGGTGCTCATGGTTCCTCCTCCTCCAGAATGGCTATGGATGGCCGCACCCGGAACCGGATGCAAAAAGAGATGCGCTACAAGCTACGCCCGTCCCAGGTCACTGTCAAACCGGCGGCCCGGTGGTAGGCTGGGGGCGTCAATTCACCACGGAGACACGGAGGCACGGAGAAGAGGTAGGCGATTGAAGATTGCAGAAGTCCGATCGAAGAAGTAATACCGGACTTCTGCCATCCGACTTCTGCGATCTGACTTCTTCGATCTGCTTTCCTCCGTGTCTCCGTGTCTCCGTGCCTCCGTGGTGGATCCTTGCGTGTGGAGCGGCAGTGATGCGCAAATATCCCGTCATCCAGCTCGACGTCTTCGCCTCGCGCCCCTTGGAGGGCAACCAGCTCGCCGTCTTCCCCGACGCCCGCGGGCTCAGCGACCAGGAGATGCAGGCCCTGGCCCGCGAGACCAACCTCTCCGAGACCACCTTCGTGCTGCCCCGCGACATCCCCACCGAGCGCGAGCGCGGCGTGCAGGTGCGCATCTTCACCACCCAGGAGGAGCTGCCCTTCGCCGGCCATCCCACGCTGGGGACGGCGTTCGCGCTGCACGGCACCGACCGCCGCGCCGCCGGCGCCCTGCGCTCCCACGCCCGCGACAACGTCATCGAGCTCGACCTCAAGGTCGGCAAGATCCCGGTCAGCTTCAGCGAGCTGGACGGCCGCCTGTTCGGGGAGATGACGCAGCGCGACCCCAGCTTCGGCCAGGTCCACTCGCCGGAGGAGGTGGCCCGCGCCGCCGGCCTGCAGCTCTCCGACATCGACGCCAGCCTGCCCATCCAGACGGTCTCCACCGGCATGGCCTTCGCCATCGTGCCGCTGCGCTCGCTGAAGGCCATCGAGCGGCTCAGCTTCGGCTACCGCCAGCTCGCCGACTACCTGGAGCGCACCGACGCCAAGTTCGCCTACTTCGTCACCCGCGAGGTGGTGGACAAGGCCGCCAAGCTGCACGCCCGCATGATCTTCTACAACGGCGAGGACCCGGGAACGGGTTCGGCCGCCGGCTGCTGCACCGCCTGGGCCGTCCGCCACGGCGTCTTCGAGAGCGAGGAGCGCTCGCTCATCGAGCAGGGCCTGGAGATCCGCCGCCCCTGCCGCATCTACGCCCGCGCCACCCGCGCCGGCGACCGCGTGGTCAACGTCCGCATCGGCGGGCACTGCGTGGAGGTGATGCGGGGGGAAGTGGCGATCTAGCTTTGAAGGGGCACGCCTTCAGGCGTGCCGTTCGCGCCGAAAGAGACACCGGCTTTAGTTGCGGAGATCGCTGGAGGAGGCTTGGCTGGTCATCCGCGAGGCAGCTAGCCGGCGCGCTTGCGGCTCGCTCGCCGGGGCTTGGGCTTGTCCTTGAGGTTGAGGGCGACTGCGGCGCGGATGAGGTCCTTCAAGGCCGCCTCATCGACCTTGTCGCCTTCGTGGATGTCGATGGCCCGCCTGACGTTCCCCTCCAGGCTGGAATTGAACAGGCCGGCAGGGTCCTGCAGCGCGGCTCCCTTGGGAAAAGTCATCTTTACGACTCTCTTGTAGGTCTCTCCCGTGCACTCGTTGCCGCCGTGGGTCCAGACAGGCGTCCCCATCCACTTCCATTCTTCGACAATCGCAGGGTCCGCCCGGTGGATGATCGCGCGCACTTTGGCGAGCGTCTTCCCGCGCCAGTCCCCAAGCTCCTTGATCTTCGCATCGATCGCTGCCGAGGCGGATCCCGCCGGTTTCCTCATAGTCTCCAACTCTCGCGACCTCTGCGGCTAAAGCCGCTCTTGGGTAGCGGCCTGAATTGCAGGGCTGAAGCCCTGCTCCACCGTTCCCACCAGGGGGCCTTCCCGATTTCCCGATTTCCCGATCCCCCGATTTCACTACCCTGCCGCGTCGGAGCCCACGAAGGCAAGCAGAATCCAAAGAACCGGCCCGGCACGGGCGGAGCGAGTGACGGATTCATAAACCCCATTTTTTCCGCCCTGGTGTGCAACATTCCTCCGGTCTTCCACAAGGCGCGTGGACGGGTCCGCGCAATCCGCGCCATCACTGCATCCCGTGGCCTCTCCACCTTCCCGGAAGATTTTCGAGTGTGAATTTCTGTTGGCCTGCGAGACACTTTACAGACGTTGGGCGCGGGCCTAAGATGCGCCTCACGTTCTGCCACTCATTGCGGGTTCCGGAATGGCCTCTCGTCGGCTCTGGCGCGTCCCCTTCCGGTCGCTACTTCGAGGTAGACATGAAAGCCAAGAAGACGATCTTGTGCATCGACGATAACGAACAATCGCTCTCTATCCGAAAGATCATGCTGGAGACCCGCGGCTACCGGGTCATCACCTCCACCAGCGGCCAGGAGGCCCTGGAGATCTTCCGCCAGGGCGGCGTCGACCTGGTGCTCAGCGACCTGGTGATGCCCGGGCTGGACGGCACCCAGCTCATCGAACACGTCAAGGCGCTCTCGCCCACCACCCCCGCCATCCTCTTCTCCGGCAAGATCAAGGTGTACGAGCGCGACACCCGCGCCGACGTCTTCCTGCCCAAGGGGATGTACGCGCCGGTGGAGCTGCTGGAGCGCATCCGCCTGCTGCTGGTGCGCAAACGCGGCCCCAAGAAGGCGATGGCCCGCGTCGAGACGCCCGCCGGCTACGGCGCCAGCGTGGCCGCCAGCTAAGGACCTAACCACGGAGGACACAGAGGCACACAGAGGGTTTCCTCTGTGAACCTCTGTGTCCTCTGTGGTTAGGTCTTCCTTGGCGTGTAATAATCGAAGATTCGCATGGCCGCCATCATCCAGACTGAGAACGCCACCAAGGTCTACCGCGTGGGCAAGGTGGACGTACCGGCGCTGCGCGGCGTCACCCTCTCGGCCGAGCGCGGCGACTTTGTCAGCATCGTGGGCCCCTCCGGCTCCGGCAAGTCCACGCTCTTCTACCTGCTGGGCGGCCTGACCCGCGCCAGCAGCGGCCGGGTGGTGGTGGACGGCGACGATTTCTCCGCTCTCTCCGACGCCCAGCGCACCGCCATGCGCAAGCGCAAGATCGGCTTCGTCTTCCAGAAGTTCAACCTGCTGCCCACGCTGGACGCCCAGGGCAACATCGAGATCGCCCGCGACATCGCCGGCGGCGAGCCCCTCGACCGCGCCTGGTTCGACAAGGTCACCGGGCTCCTGGGCATCGCCAGCCGCCTCAAGCACCGGCCCTCGGAACTGTCGGGCGGCGAACAGCAGCGGGTGGCGCTGGCCCGCGCCCTCATCAACAAGCCCGCCATCATCCTGGCCGACGAGCCCACCGGCAACCTGGACTCGCAGAACTCCGACATCGTGCTGCGCATGCTGCGCCAGTCCAACCAGGAGCTGGGCCAGACCATCCTGATGATCACCCACAACCCCGAGGCCGCCACCTACGGCAACCGCATCGTGCACATGCGCGACGGCCAGATCGTGACCCCGGACCAGGACCCGCAGTGGGCGCCGCATCCGCCGCGGGTTTGACCCTGTTTTGCGGCCTCCGCTATAAGCGATCTTGCCGAGCGGG
>CAYTPH010000158.1:4091-6831 GCA_964439635.1 uncultured Terriglobales bacterium | reverse complement strand
CACTGATTCAGAAGGCGCTACTTATTAGAGCGAGCCCACGGGCGGCACGATGCGGCCAAATGGCGCAGTCGCCCATCGGAGTTGTCCTGGCAGATCCACTCAAGAGGTAACTGAAAGTGTAAACGGGTGGCGAGGCCGCCGCAAGGCGGGGTGCGCGGCTCAGCACGGGCAGGTCTGGCTTCTGCTATGCTCGGCGGATAGCTCCGCGGCGTCATAGGCTTCTGTGACACGGGTCACCCACGATCCGTGCCGGAAGCGGCACACTGAAAGTTCTCCCGCAGTGAGGTACGCACTCATGAATCCCGTGGCAAAGCCTTCCCATTCCAACGCCGAAAAGCCCAAGGCCGTGGTGGATCCGGCGCACGACCTGCTGCGCAGCGAGGGCCATCCGCTCGACCCCATCTTCCACCCCAAGAACGTGGCGGTGATCGGGGCCACGGAGCGGCAGGGCAGCGTGGGCCGCACCCTCATGTGGAACCTGATGAGCACGCCTTTCGGGGGCACGGTGTATCCCATCAACCCGCAGCGGCCGAGCGTGCTGGGGGTGCGGGCCTACAAGGACCTGCAATCGTTGCCGGAGCGCCCGGACCTGGTGGTGGTGACCACCCCGGCGGCCACGGTGCCGGGCCTCATGCGGGAAAGCGCCGAGGCGGGGGTGCCCGCCGGCATCATCATCTCTGCCGGGTTCCGCGAATTCGGGGAGCAGGGCCAGGAGCTGGAGCGGCAGATCGCGGAGGCCATCCAGGGACGGATGCGGGTGATCGGCCCCAACTGCCTGGGTGTGATGAACCCGGTCACCGGGCTGAACGCGACCTTCGCGGCCACCATCGCGCGCTCCGGCAATGTGGCGTTCATCAGCCAGTCAGGCGCGCTGTGCACCGCCATCCTGGACTGGAGCCTGCGCGAGATGGTGGGCTTCAGCGCCTTCGTCTCCGTGGGCTCGATGCTCGACGTGGGCTGGGGCGACCTGATCGACTACTTCGGCAGCGACACCCGCACCCAGTCCATCGTGATCTACATGGAGTCGGTGGGGGACGCGGCGGCGTTCCTGTCGGCGGCGCGCGAGGTGTCGCTGAGCAAGCCGGTGATCGTCATCAAGGCCGGGCGCACGGCCGCGGCGGCCAAGGCGGCGGCCTCGCACACCGGCGCGCTGACCGGGTCGGACGAGGTGCTGGACGCGGCCTTCCGCCGCTGCGGGGTGCTGCGGGTGAACTCCATCGCCGACATCTTTTACATGAGCGAGGCGCTTTCCAAGCAGCCGCGGCCGCAGGGGCCGCGCCTGGCCATCGTGACTAACGCCGGCGGGCCGGGGGTGCTGGCCACCGACACCCACATCGCGCTCGGCGGCGAGCTGGCGGAGCTCTCGCCGCAGACCATGGAAGCCTATAACGCCTTTCTGCCGCCGCACTGGAGCCACAACAATCCCATCGACATCCTGGGCGACGCCGAGCCGGCGCGCTACGCCAAGGCGCTGGAGATCGCCGCCAAGGACCCAGGCATCGACGGCATGCTGGTCATCCTGACGCCGCAGGGCATGACCAACCCCACGCAGATCGCAGAGCAGCTGCGCCCCTACGCCAACTCCACCGGCAAGCCGGTGCTGGCCAGCTGGATGGGCGGCGCCGAGGTCGCCGCTGGCGAGGAGATCCTGAACCGCGCCGGTGTCCCCACCTTCGCCTTCCCCGACACCGCCGTCCGCTTGTTCAACTACATGTACCGCTACACCTACAACCTGCGCGGGCTGTACGAGACGCCGTCGCTGGGCGCCAGCGGCGAGCCGCCCGACCGCCACACGGCGGAGGGCATCCTGCGGCGGGTGCGCGAGTCTCGCCGAACCATCCTTACGGAGTTCGAGAGCAAGCAGCTGCTGGCGGCCTTCGGCATCCCGACGGTGCCGACGCATTTGGCCGAAACCGCCAAGGAGGCGGCCCGCATCGCCGGCGAGATGGGCTACCCGGTGGTGCTGAAGTTGTATTCGGACACGATCACGCACAAGACGGACGTCGGCGGGGTGGTGCTGAACCTGCAGAACGAGGACGCGGTCAAGGCCACCTTCGAGCAGATCAAGACGGCGGTGCAGGAGAAAGCCGGACCGGGGCACTTCCTGGGGGTCACGGTGCAGCCCATGGCCAAGCTCGATGGCTACGAGCTGATCGTTGGCAGCAGTCTGGACACCCAGTTCGGCCCGGTGCTGTTATTCGGCGCCGGCGGGCAACTGGTGGAGGTCACCAAGGACCGCTCGCTCGGCCTGCCACCGCTGAATACCACGCTGGCGCGCCGCATGATGGAGCAGACCAAGATCCACACGGCGCTGAAGGGCGTGCGCGGCCGCCCGCCCGTGGACCTGGCGAAGCTGGAGGAGCTGATGGTGCGCTTCAGCGAGCTGGTGGTGGAGCAGCCGTGGATCCGGGAGATCGACATCAACCCGCTGCTGGCCTCGCCGGAGCGGCTGCTGGCGCTGGACGCGCGCGTGGTGCTGCATCCGCACGACACGCCGGAGGAGCGGCTGCCGCGGACCGCCATCCGGCCCTATCCGGTGCAGTACGTCAGCCAGTTCAAGCTGCGCAATGGGACGCCGGTGGCCATCCGGCCCATCCGTCCCGAGGACGAACCGCTGATCGTGGAGTTCCACAAGAAACTGTCGGAGCGCACCGTGTACCTGCGCTACTTCCAGCCGCTGAAGCTCAGCCAGCGCACGGCGCACGAGCGGCTGACGCGCATCTGCTTCATCGACTACGAC
>CAYTPH010000158.1:0-4081 GCA_964439635.1 uncultured Terriglobales bacterium | reverse complement strand
GCGAGATGGCGCTGGTGGCCGAGCGCAGGCACCCGGAGACGGAAGAGCCGGAGATCATCGGGGTCACCCGCCTGAGCAAGATCCACGGTACCGAGCAGGCGGAGTCGGCGGTGGTGCTGCTGGACGAGATGCAGCACCAAGGGCTGGGCACCGAACTGGTGCGGCGCAGCCTGGACATCGCCCGCGCCGAGAAGGTGCGCCTGGTGGTCTGCAACATGCTCCAGGAGAACTTCGAGATGCGGGCGCTGTGCAAGCGCTTGGGGTTCAAGCCGGTCGAGACCGGCGACTACGACGTGGTGCGGATGGAACTGGAGCTGAATCCTTAACCACAGAGGACACAGAGGGTCACGGAGGAAGGCCTCCGTGTGGCCTCTGGGGTTCGCTTTTCTTCTCTCGGTTCGGGCATTTATCATGGGCTTATGCGAACCGTGAAGTGCGTGAAGCTGGGCCGCGAGCTGCCGGGGCTGGACGAGCCTCCCTTCGACACCGCGCTGGGCCAGAAGATCTATGAGAACGTCTCGGCCGAGGCCTGGCGGCAGTGGAGCGAGCACTGCAAGATGATCCTGAACGAGTACCGGTTGAACCCCGCCAACAAGGAACACCAGGAGTTCCTGGTCCAGCAGATGGAGCAGTACTTCTTCGGCGAGGGCGTCAAGGCGCCGGAGAACTACGTTCCGCCCTCCCGCTAGCATGCGCAAGCGCGTGGTGTGCGTCACCCGGCGCCCGCGCGGCGAAGACCCCCACCGGCACATCGCCTACCTGGGCGTCGGCGACGACCAGGGCTGGTCGCAGATGCTGATGGCGGAAGAGGTCGTCATGCAACTGCAGCGCCCTGACGGTGACCGCTACTACCTGCGCGGTCGCGACGGCTGGGAAGCGGAGCTGCGCCTGGGGCGGTGTCCATTCTGCCGCGACGACCACCTCGCGCTGTGCTCCGCGCCGGACCTGAGCGCCTCCGACAAGCTGCTGACGCTGGGCTCCTGCGCCGAGTCCTAGCTGCCACCGCCTTCACAAAAGGCGCAAGATTTTTCCCTTGAAGTCGTGCCCGAATATTCACATGCCGGAGTCTAGTCTTTTACTTTCTATGGGTTAGGCTTGGTTTCGGGGGTCGCGGGGAGCACCCGGGTTGGTACTTCGGTTGCTCTTCAAACTCCGATAAGCTCGTTCACCACCCAATAGCGGGTAGCCCGGCATTTTTGCGGGTGGTGGCTTTTCATTCGTGGAACGGAGAGACGGGATGACTGAGCCTCAACCCGAACGACGCGGTGAGCAGCGGTTTCCGCTGCGCCTGCCCATTCAGATCCGCACATTCGACGGCGGCCTGCGGGAAGAGTCCTCGTTGACGCAAGACATCAGCGCCCGCGGGGCCTTCTTTTATGTCGGCTTCAAACTCAGCGAGGGAACCCCGGTGGAGTTGACCTTGACCCTGCCTTCGGAGATCACCCTCACCGAGAGCATCAAGGTCCGCTGCAAGGGCAAGGTGGTGCGAGTCCTGGAGAACGCTCCGGGCGCGAAGTTCGGCACCGCCGCCATGATCGACCAGTACGACTTCGCGCACGACGCCTAGCGGCGTCCTGAGCCGGCCCGGCCGCCCGCCGGGCTATTTCTATGTTCGGTGGCCGCTGGTCTTGGCCGCTGCATCTCACGTAACATCCCCGAATGATGGCCCCTGGCGACACCGCGGCGCGCGCCTTCGATGCGCTCTTTGCCGAGCTGTACGCTCGCAGCGGTGGGGCCGCGTACGGCCTCTCGCCGGAGCGGTTCGCCGGCATCCTCGCGGCCGTGGCCAAGAAGTACGTCCCGGCCGCCTCGGGCGAGGAGCTGAAGCAGTTCTACCTGTCGCTGCGCGTGGAAGAGCTGGCGCTGGCGCGGGGCTGCGCGGCGGGCGACGAGCGCGCCTGGGAGCTCTTCCTCACCCGCTACCGCGAGAAGCTGTTCGGCGCCGCCTACGGCATCGTCCGCGACGAGGCCACGGCGCGCGAGCTGGCCGACTCCCTTTACGCCGACCTGTACGGCACCAGGGTGCACGACGGCGAGCGAGTCTCGAAGCTGGAGTCCTATACCGGGCGAGGGTCGCTGGAGGGGTGGCTGCGCACCGTGCTGGCGCAGGAGTACGTGAACCGCTACCGCTCGCGGAAGCGCCTCACCAGCCTGGAAGAGGAAGAGGCGGCGGGACGGCAGTTCGAGGCGCCGAAGCCCGAGCCGCCGGCCCTGGCCGATCCGCGGCTGGAGGCGGCCACCGACCGGGCCCTGGCATCGCTCTCCGCGGAAGAGAGGTTTATCCTTGCCGCGTATCACCTGGACGGGCGCACCCTGGCGGAGGTGGCGCGGATGCTGGGGGTGCACGAGTCCACCGTCAGCCGCAAGCTGGACCGGGCCCACGTCGGCCTGCGCAAGAAGGTCCTCGAGGAGCTGGCAAAGGCGGGCATGAGCCGGCGGCAGGCGGAAGAGGCGCTCGAGGCCGACGTGCGCGACCTGCGCGTCGACATCCGCACGCGGCTGGCGCAAGAAAGCGCCTCGCCGCCGTTCTCCAGGAAAGGCCCCGGATAATGGCAGAGATCCCCAAGGTCGTGTTTGAGCGCCTGCGGCGGGCGGAGGGCGGAGCCCACCTCGACGCCGACCTGCTTACCGCGTTCGCCGAGCACGCGCTGCCGGCAGCGGAGCGCGAGATGGTGCTGGGACACCTGGCGACGTGCGCCGAGTGCCGCGAGGTCCTGGCGCTCTCGGCGGTGGAATCGCCGGCGGCTGCCCTGTCGCCAGAACGTCCGCGCCACTTCTTCGGGCTGGTGCCCCGCCACGCGTTCATGCTGGCCAGCGCCGTGGTGGCATGCGTGGTGGTGGTGGCGGTCGTCTCCGTGCCCAACCTGATGCGCCAGCGCCAGCCGGCCTTCGAGACCATGGATGAGTCGCGGCCGCTGCCGCCCGCACCGCCCGCCGCTTTCGCGGAGTTGAAACAACAGGCCCCGGCGGAGGCACAGACGGCATCAGGCGACGAGGACAAGCTCGCAGGGAAGAAAGAGGCGGGGCGTTTCGACCGCCGGGCCGAAGCCAAGGGCCAGTCGCTCGAGAGCAAGTCGAAACTGGCGGACATGGTGGAAAAGCAGGCGCCAACCACTCCTGCAGCCGTATTGGCCAAACGCGACGGGCCGAGATCGGAGGTGGGAGGCCTGGCTGGGGGTGCGTTGTCCGTCGCCGCGCCGCGCGCCAACGAGGCGGTCGCGGTCACCGGCGCGGCGGGACCCACCGACCAGTCCGCACCCGCGCAGCAGTCCAGGAAGGCCGAGAAGGACAGCCTGCTGCTCGAAGCCGAAGGAGCGGCGGCGCCTGCCAAAGCACGCGAGCAGAGCGCAGAGGCTCACGCCGAATCTCGGATGTTGCATTCGCCGGTGTCCCCGCCGCGCCTGGGGACGGCAGGGTTATACGCCGCGCCCGCAAAGTGGCGGATCTCTGGCGCCGGGCAGCTGGAGCGTTCTTCCGATGGTGGGCGCAACTGGACGGTGACGCACCTCCCCGGGGACCCGAAGCTGCGCGCGCTGGCTACGGTCGGCACGGCGGTGTGGGCGGGCGGGGGCGGGGGCGCGATCTTCCACTCCTCCGACGGGCGGGAATTCACCCGCCAGCCGCTTCCCACCGAGCCGGTCGCACCCGGCGAGATCGTGCGCATCGAGTTCAAGGACGCGCAGCGGGGCCGCGCCTCCGATTCCGCCGGACACGCTTGGACCACCGAAGACGGCGGCCGGACCTGGCGCTTCCTGAAATAAGAAAGGCTCCGGCCGCAGCCGGAGCCTGAAAAGAACCTTCCTTTACCAGCGCAGCTTGATACCGAGCTGGATGTTGCGCGGCCCGCCGGTGCCGATCACCGGGTTGGCCGAGGCCACGTCCGGCGTCAGGTTGGTCACCCCGAAGTTGTCGGGGATGCTGACATCGTTGGCGGTGTAGGCCAGGAAGGCCGACTGCGGGCTGGCGAAGTGGGGCGTGTTGGTCAGGTTGAAGAACTCGGCGCGGAACTGGATGTTGAAGCGCTCGCCGAACTTGAAGACCTTGGCCACGGAGAAGTCCCAGTTATGCAGCCCGGGGCCGC
>CAYTPH010000157.1:3704-6849 GCA_964439635.1 uncultured Terriglobales bacterium | reverse complement strand
AGGCCATCGAGCGCGGATATCCGCAGAAAGAGATCGCCGAAGCCAGCTACCAGTACCAGCGCGCCGTCGAGGCCAAGGAAAAGATCATCGTCGGGGTGAACGACTTTACCGTCGAGGAGCCGGAGCCGACGCCGGTGCTGTATATCGACGAGTCGGTGGCGCGGCACCAGGCGGAGAAGCTGAAGGCTTTGCGCGCACGGCGCTCCAACGAGGAGGTCCGCCGCTGCTTGGACGCCCTGAAGAAGGCGGCCGCCCAGGAGCCGCAGGCCGGCACCAACGGCCCCACATCATCGACGCCGTCCGCGCCTACGCCACCGTGGGCGAGATCTGCGAGGCGCTGCGCGAGGTCTACGGCACCTACACGGAAGTGAGCATCACTTAGGAGCGCACCCCTGAGAGCGCAGTTCCCCTGACAAACGGGCGATTTCGAGCTATGCTCCCGCCTCGTGAACCCTTGGCGCTGCCTCCTTGTCCTCGCAAGCCTGATTCCGCTTACAGCGACTGCTCTAGCGAAACCCGCTCCTTCGGTTAATCTCGACTCCGTTTGCGATTTGGTTCGCAATCCAAAGGAATTCGACGGCAAACGTGTGCGGATCCGGGGCGCAATTCAATTCGCGTTTGAGAATTTCTCGCTGGACGATTCCTCTTGCAATTTGCCGCTTCGCCCGGGTGTCTGGCTGGAGTTTGGCGGTGATGAGAGCACCCCGGCCATCTACTGCTGTGGGGACCACAGTCGCAAGCCAGGGACCACTATGCGAATCGAAGGACAAACAATGTCTTTGGTCCGAGATAAGACGCTGGAGGACTTCAAAGCTTACTTGCGCGCCGGACGGCTCAAACGGCCAGATGGAGAGCCTTGCTACAGCTCTCGAGAATGTCGTTTCTACGACGTTGAAGCCACATTGACCGGCCGATTCTTTGCCCAGAACGAGCGCGTGCTAAAGAGCGGGGCAGTATCGGTCGAGGGCTATGGTCATCTGGGCTGCTGCCATCTATTTGTGATCGAGCAAGTCTCTGACGTTGTCGCCGCCCGCACTGGCGTACCCGCCGGGGGCCGCTTTCAATGCTCGGCTACGGAATGGAACCTCACGCCTGAGGAGGTGCGTCAGTTCGCCGGAAGCTGCAGTTCGCCGGATGAGTGCCAGGCAAGGAGAAGGCGGGCATTCATGCAAGTAGTACAGCGAGTAGGTGATGAGATTGAGCCCGAGGGGGCGGACGTCGACGCCATGGTGGACATGACTCGGAAGCCACCTCAATTTGTGTCGGAGTGGGCGTCTCCAGATCTGGGGCGAACGTACAAGATCGAAAGCGACATCTTGAATACGGAAACCTATGAGCCACCCCAGGGCGCACGCATGGTGTTGCTGCGGAAAGTCTGCGAACCAGAGTCGGTCATCACCGCACCGTTGCCCTCTTCTGCTCGGGTTCGCTGTAAGGACCACAAGTGGAGCCACGATGTAAAGAGAAGCGATGCCAAGAAACTCGCTAAGTTCGTCGCTGCAGGACATCAGCCGTGGCGATTAGACGACACTGAAACTGTCGGTCAGCAGGCCCTCGACTCTGCAGCACAGTCGTGGGGCGTGGTCTTTAGTCCAGATCTTAGATTCGATCAGTGCACAGATGCTGGAACGGTCGAGGATTCATGGCAATACTGCACGTGGTCTACTCCCGACGGGATGCAATCCGCATCCGTTGACCTGACGAAATTCGGCTACCTGAAGAAGAAGGGCGGGTGGCAAGAGGTTCCATGGGTAGCCACCCGAGCGGAAGCGATTGTCTGCGGTGCTGAGCTACCCTGAACGGGGTTTCGTGCTTTAATGCTCCCAAACACCCAAAACGAGGAGCCCATGTCCGACCACAAGGTGCGGTTCACGGTGCCCTATCGCGACCTGGGGCGCTCCGATGTCGAGTTCAAGATCTACGCCGTCGGTCCGCGCCGCCGCGGCCAGCGCGACAAGCACATCATCGGCACTCTCATGGTGAGCCACGGCGCCATCGAGTGGCGCTCCCGCAAGAAGCACAAGAAGATCACCCTCGACTGGGACGACTTCGACCGCTACATGCAGGAGCGGCGGGACGGGCGCTAAGCTTCTTCCTTACATCCCGAGCGCCGCGAGGGATGTTTCTAGAAAGCGGACTTAAGTCACAGCGCCCATTCCCAGTCGTCCGTAATCTAATCCCTATGCCCGTCCAGATCGGCGCTACGTCACCCGACCTCAAGACCGATCCTCTCGCCCTGCTTTCGGACTGCCACCGCCGGGTAGAGATGTTCCTGGGCGTGCTGAAGGCTGCCGCCAAGCTTGAAGGGCGCGAGCTTGCCGCGGACGAGCACCGCTCGCTGGAGAACGCCCTGCGCTACTTCCGCGAGGCCGCGCCCAAGCACACCGCCGACGAAGAGGAATCGCTCTTTCCTCGTATGCGCAGCCTGGAGTCGGGCGAGGTGAAGTCCGCGCTGGCAGAGCTCGGCCGTCTGGAAGCCGACCACCGCTGGGCGGGGCCTCTGCACGATGAGGTGGAGCTCCTGGGACAGCAGTGGTTGTCGTCCGGGCGGCTGGAGCCGGGCGCCGCGGCCACTTTCGCCCACGCCGTTTCGCAGTTGGCGCAGATGTACGAGCGTCACATCGAGATCGAGGAGAAGGTGGTTTTCCCCGCCGCCGCCCGTACCATCTCGCGCGATGAGCAACGCGCAATCGGCCTGGAAATGACCGCCCGCCGCCAGATCGGCTGATTTCAGATTTCAGATTTCAGATTTCAGATTTCCCGATTCCCGATTTTCTGCGACTCCGCCTTCCTGTGGTAAATCTGTAGGTCCATGTCCCGCGCTATTTTCCACCTGAAGCAGAACGATCCCGTGCTGGGCGCGCTGATCGAGCGCATCGGCCCGCTGCGCCGCCAGTACGCTCCCCCGACCTTCGAGAACCTGGCCCGCTCCATCACCTACCAGCAGCTCAACGGCAAGGCCGCCGAGACCATCTTCAACCGGCTGAGGGCGGCCTGCGGTGGCCGCATCACGCCGCAAGCTCTGGACTCGCTATCCGACGCTGACCTGCGCAAGGTCGGAATGTCGAAGCAGAAGTCCTCCTACCTGCGCGACCTGGCGCACCGGACGGTCACCGGCCAGCTCGATTTCGCCAAGCTCCCCGGG
>CAYTPH010000157.1:0-3694 GCA_964439635.1 uncultured Terriglobales bacterium | reverse complement strand
GATCGAGCACCTGACGCAGGTGAAAGGCGTGGGGACGTGGACGGCGCAGATGTTCCTGATGTTCGCGCTGCGCCGCCCCAACGTGATGCCCACCGGGGACTTCGGCATCCAGACGGCCATCAAGAAGGCCTACGGCATGCGCAAGCTGCCCAAGCCGCGGCACATGCTGCGGTTGGCGAAGAACTGGCACCCTTACTGCTCGCTGGCCTGTTACTACCTGTGGCGCTCGGTGGACGGCGGGGCTTAGTTCCCGCCCGGCGCCGCCGTGGTCTTCATCATGAACGGGATCACCCGCTCGATGTCGTCGGACTGGGGCTTTACCCGATTCACCAGCTGCCCGCTCTTCGGGTCCGTGGTCCAGCCCTGCTTGGCGGTGAACTTCAGGACGGGCTTGAGCACGTACCGGTTCTCCGCCACGATCCACTCCGCCGGCCCGGCGATCTGGAAGATCACATCGTTGTCCGCGATGGCGTTCTTCACCCGGGTGGAGATCAGCTTGATCTCGTTCTTCCCCGGCTTCAACAGGTCGGTGATGATGACCTGGCGGTCCTCCAGGGTGAAGCTGTTCAGCATGGTGCCGTTGATGGAGACAGTGGCGGTGACCGGAGTGTCCCAGCTCGAGTAGTTGGGCTTGCCGATCAGCACGTAGTCGCCTTCCTTCAATTCGCCGCTCTCCCGGTCCATGCCCGCGTAGTACAGCTTGTAGGTCTGCGACACCTCGGTGACCTTCGGCCCAAGGGGGTGCTTGGCCCCGCCTTCGTCGTCGAACTTCCAGTCGGTGTAGTTGTGGAAGCGCCACAGCACCGGGCTCATCACCTGGTCGCCCTTCTTCTTGCCCTCCATCATCGGCCCGATGCGGAATTGCAGACCGTTGCCCTTGTTGCCGACCTGTAGGGTGGTCTTCAGGTCGAAGGTGTTCCAGCCGTCCTTGAGCTGGATGGATTCGGCAGTGTCGGAGGTAAAGATGTTCACCGTCTCGCCGTTGAGGGTCACCTCGCTTTGCAGCGGGTTATCCCAGCTACTGTAGTTCTTCTTGGCCCACAACGACATCTGCTGTGCCGCGGCCTGGCCCGCGAGCGCCAGCACGCACACAAACACGATCGCTCTTCGCATGGTCCTCATCCCCCTCTGGAGTGGTGCGGCAGAGAGTAGCCGGGCGCGGCGGGGCCGTCAAGCGGCAGTTCTGGCGCAAACCCCGCCCGGACGGCCGCCGGTGTTGTATTCTTAAGCGTTATTCCCGACGCACTTATGGCCACTGAGCGCAAGATTCGAGTCCTCGTCGCCAAGCCCGGCCTCGACGGCCACGACCGCGGCGCCAAAGTAATCGCCCGGGCGCTGCGCGACGCCGGCATGGAGGTCATCTACACCGGGCTGCACCAGACCCCGGAGATGGTGGTCAACGCCGCCCTGCAGGAGGACGTGGACGTCATCGGCCTCTCCATCCTCTCGGGCGCCCACAACGCCATCGTGCCCCGGGTGATGGACCTGCTGCGCCAGAACAAGATGGACGACGTGCTGGTGGTGGTGGGCGGCATCATCCCCGACCAGGACATGGAGGGTCTGAAGAAGGCCGGCGTGGGCGGCATCTTCATCCCCGGCACGCCCATGGACGCCATCATCGAATTCATCCGCAAGAACGTGAAGCCGCGCGGAGTCCCCACCGCCTGATGGTGTCGAACTCCCAGAAGCTGCAGTCCATCGCCCAGGCGATCGGCCCTTCTCCCTGGTACTGGCAGACCTTTCCTTCGCTGGTCTCGAACTCCCGCCAGCGCTTCGTGTGGAAGTATCACGGCGACACCGGCGACCTCGCGTACCTGGTCACGCTGCACCTGGAGCAGGAGCCCAGCAAGCCGCGGCTGGCCCTGAACACCTACTGCCGGCCGTTCTTCGTTCCGCCGGCCTACCTGGGGATCTGGTGCCCGGAAGGCCGCAACCTCCGCCTGGCCTGCTTCGATCCCGACCAGCTCAAGCCTTTCGCCTTCGAAGACGTCGTGGGCTGGTTCAAGAACTCCGCCGAGCGCATCTATTCCGCCACCGAACCGCTGGCCGACTTCGAGTTCAGCGCCGGCCTGGAGCCGGGAACGCACAAGCTCGATGTCCCCGCCGAGTTTCACGGGATCGACGAGCTGCTGATGGTCAGCTCGTACCCCGCGAAGTCGAAAGAGGACGCGGCCTTCGCCGTTTTGGTGCTGTACCCCCATGCCGGACTGCTCGAGGTCCTTCCCCAGAAGTGGTTCTCGTATACGAACTTCGAGATGGGCAAGCAGTGGATCACGCGCGTGGTGCGCGACCCGGAGTCACATCACCTGCTGGGCGACGGCTTCCGCATCGGCAGCTTCGAACTCGCCGACGACGGCCAGACCCTGGCGGGGTGGCTCACGCAGGCATGACCACCCGCTGCGTCGTCGAGGACGTCAGCGCAGCTCGCATCCTCCGGCTCACCTCCGACGACGGCACGAACCGCCTTGCCCGCGCATGCGTGCGCGCTCTCACCGCCGCCATCCGCGACATGCTTGGACAACCGGCGCCGTTGGTCCTTACCGGCAACGCTCGCTTCTTCTCCGCCGGCGCCGACCTGAACGAGATCACGGCGCTCACCGGCCCCGAAGCCTTCGAATTCGCCCGCATGGGCCAAGCGCTGATGCGGGCGGTGGACGACTTCCCCGCCCCGGTGTTCGCCGCCATCAACGGCTACTGCATGGGAGGCGGACTGGACCTGGCGCTGGCTTGCGATTTCCGTATCGCCTCGCCGCATGCCGTCTTCGGCCATCGGGGCGCCGCTCTGGGACTGATGACCGGCTGGGGCGGGACGCAGCGTCTTTCAGCCCTGGTAGGCCGTGCGCGCGCGCTGGAAATGTTTGCGGCGGCCGAGAAGCTGCACGCCCAGCACGCGCTGCGCTTCAAGCTGGTGGATGCGGTGGTCGACGATCCCATCGCCGAGTCATTGCGCCGCGCAGAAGCCTACGTCCTGCAGCGTCGCTCCCCGCGGTAGGCCGGCGACACCGCGGATTGCGCGCCTCTGCGCCGCTGATGTACGGTTATTGGTTCTCGAACGATCCCATGGCCGACCTGAAGGAAGCCCCGCCCGCCAACGTACTGCAGACCAGGCTTGACCCCACTTCCGCACGGTTCGAAAAGAACATGCGCGCCATGGCCGACCTGGTGGCGCAGGTCCGCAACCAGGAGGAGAAGATCCGCGAAGGCGGCGGCCCCAAGGCCATCGAATCGCAGCACAGCAAAGGCCGGTTGACGGCCCGCGAGCGCATCCAGCTCCTGCTCGACCCCGGCACTGAATTCTTCGAGCTGGGCATCTTCGCCGCCCACGGCATGTATGAAGAATGGGGCGGCGCGCCGGCCGCGGGCGTGATCACCGGGATGGGCCGCATCCAGGGCCGCACCTTCATGCTTATCGTCAACGACGCCACGGTGAAGGCCGGCGCCTTCTTCCCCATGACCGCCAAGAAGGTCATCCGGGCGCAGAACATCGCCATCGACAACCGCGTGCCCACTATCTACCTGGTGGATTCCGCCGGCGTCTTCCTGCCCTTGCAGGAGGACGTTTTTCCCGATACCGACGACTTCGGCCGCGTCTTCCGCAATAACGCGGTCATGTCGGCGATGGGCATCCCGCAGATCGCCGCCATCATGGGCATGTGCGTCGCCGGCGGCGCCTACCTGCCGGTGATGTGCGACC
>CAYTPH010000156.1:0-6924 GCA_964439635.1 uncultured Terriglobales bacterium | reverse complement strand
CTCCTGCGCGTGAAGTGGGTCTCCATCCTGGGTGGCCCGCTGGGCATCCTGCTCTCCGCCCTCCTGGGCGTGGGCGCGGCCATGATCTTTGGCTGGCCGCTCGGCGCCGGTTTAGTCGTAGGCTTCGTTATCTCCGTGGCCAGCACCATGGTGCTCACCCGCCTGCTGCTCGACCGCGGCGAGCTTCACACCGAGCACGGACGCGTCATGGTCGGCATCACCTTGGTGGAGGACCTCGCCGTCGTTGTCCTGACGGTCCTGCTGCCCAACTTTGCCGATTGGCAGCCCGGACGCGTCGCCGGCATCGCTCGCGCCCTCGGACTCGCCCTCCTCATCATCGTTCCCGGCCTGTTCGTGGCCGCACGCATCGTTCCGCCGCTGCTGACTCGCGTCGCCCGCACCCAGAACCAGGAACTCTTTTTTGCCGTGGTGCTGGCCATCTGCCTCGGCACCGCCGCGCTCACCCAGGCCGTCGGCCTCTCCCTCGCGCTGGGCGCCTTCGTCGCCGGGCTGATCATCAGTGGTTCCGGTTACGTCCATGAGGCCGTGGCCCATCTCTTGCCGCTGCGCGACGCCTTCGTTGCCCTCTTCTTCGTCACCATCGGCCTGCTCGTCGATCCCGCCTTGATCTTCTCCAACATTCCCCTGCTGCTGACCATGATCGTGCTCATTGTCCTCGGGAAGTGGCTGGTGTGGGCCGCGGTCGTCCGGCTCTTCGGCTACCCCGTCTGGACGGCCGTGATCGTGGGCGTCGGACTCACCCAGATCGGTGAGTTCTCCTTCATCTTGGTGCAGGTGGCTCGCAGCGCCGGCCTGGTCGGCCCCGACTTCTACAACGCTACCCTCGCCGCCGCTCTGGTTTCCATCCTGCTGAACGCCGCCCTCGTGCGCTGGGTCCCCAACTGGATCACTCGCTTCCGTCTCGCCCGCATGTCCCAGCAGATCGGCCCCGAGCCCGAGCGCACCCCCCAGGCCGCTCACGCTCAGGTCCTGCTCTGCGGCTACGGACGCGTGGGCAGCGCAGTCGGCACTGCCCTGGAAACCTTCGAGGTCTCGTTCACCGTCGTAGAGACCGACCCCGACATCGTCCAGCAGCTCCGGTCCCGCGGCGTGCGGGCCGTCTTCGGGGACGCCGCCCACGAAAACGTGCTGCGGGAGGCCGGCGCGGCTACCGCCACCCTCGCTGTGGTCACCGTCCCCGATACGCACCGTGCCGGGCTGGTGGTGCGCACCCTTCGCCAGCTTCGTCCGGACATCGCCATCTTCGCCCGCGCCCACCGCCGCATCGACCGCGAAGCCCTCCTCCAGGCCGGCGCCACCGACATTGTCCAGCCCGAGATCGAGGCCTCCGCCACTCTCATCCGCTCCGCCTTGCACCTGCTGCGCCTGCCCGATACCCGCGTGCAAGGCTACCTGGAGCGGTTCCGCGAAGCCATGGACGCCGTCCAGGCCCGCCCGCGCCCCGGCCACGCCATGCCCGAACTCCGCGAGATCACCGTCTCCGGGCCTCCCCTGCTGGGCGAAACCCTGCGTTCCACCCGCATCCGCGAGCTCTACGGCGTCACCGTCCTGGCCATCAGCCAGCCCTCGGGCGACATCATGGTCAACCCGCCCGCGACCACCGCCCTCAGCGCCGGTGACACCCTGCGCGTCTTCGGTCTCCCCGAACAGCTCGACAATTTCGCCGCCGCCCTCGGAACCGCCGATCGGCGGTAAGCCGCCACCGCCGAGCTCGAGCACCGCCAGCGCGCCGAGGTCCTGCCCTAGACTCTTTACTTCCCCCACAAAAGAACAAGGCGCGCCTCTTTCGCGCGCCCTTACACCTTCAGAGCAGCCACCCGTCATTCCTCGCAGCAGGGTCCCCCGTGGTGCCCCGTGAGCTGGTGGTCCTTGATCGTCCGGCTCAGGCGCACGTACGCCCGCTGCAGCTCCTGCTTCTGCTCCTCGGTCAGATTCGGGTCCTCCAGTGCGGCCATCAGATCGTCGAACTCGGATTCCATGCGCTCCAGTTCCGCACAAAGCATGACGCCCTCCGCAGGCGGCCCCGCCGCCTGTTACGCCACCGATCTCGCGATCAGTTCCTTCTTTCCCAGTCCCAGGATGTGGTGCTTCTCTCCCACCTTCCGGAAGGCCTGGAGAGCTGCGTCCAGGTGGTGCTTCTCGTGCGCCGCGGAGAGCTGCGTCCGGATACGCGCCTGCCCCTTCGGCACCACCGGGAAGAAGAAGCCGACGGCGTATACCCCCTCGGCGAAGAGGTCGCGCGCGAACTCCTGGGCCAGCTTGGCGTCGTACAGCATCACCGGCACGATGGGGGTGTCGCCCGCTTTCAGGTCGAACCCCGCCGCGGTCAGCTGCTCCCGCCAGTACTTCGCGTTCCACGCCAGCTTGTCCCGGCGCTCGGTGGACACGGTGATCAATTCCAGGACCTTGAGCGCGCCGGCCACGATCACCGGGGGCACGGCATTGGAGAACAGGTAGGGCCGCGCCCGCTGCCGGCACATCTCCACCAGCTCGCGCCGCCCGCTCACGCAGCCTCCCGACGCCCCGCCCAGCGCCTTGCCCAGGGTGGTGGTGATCACGTCGATCTTCCCGTACACCCCGCAGTGCTCGTGCGTTCCCCGCCCCGTCCGCCCCATGAACCCGGTGGCGTGCGAGTCGTCCACGAACACCATGGCGTCGTACTTCTCCGCCAGCGCCACGATCTCCGCCAGCCGGGCGGTATCGCCGTCCATCGAGAACACTCCGTCGGTGATCACCATGCGCGAGCGCTTGTCCTGGTGCTCTTGCAGCTTCTCTTCCAGGTGCCCCATATCGGCGTGTTTGTAGGTGTCCTGCAGGGCCTTCGACAGGCGCATCCCGTCCACGATCGAGGCATGCACCAGCCGGTCGGCGATCATCACGTCCGCGTCCGTCAGGCAGGCCTCGAAGAAACCTCCATTGGCATCCATGCAGGACGGGAACAGCAGCGTGTCTTCGGTCCCCAGGAACTCGGTCAAGCGTTCTTCCAGTTCGCGATGGATGTCCTGGGTGCCGCAGATGAACCGCACCGACGACATGCCGTACCCCCGTCGGTCCAGCCCGGCGTGCGCCGCCGCGATCACTTCCGGGTGGCTCGACAGCCCCAGGTAGTTGTTCGCGCACACGTTGATGCACTTGCGCCCCCCGCTGCCCGCCGGGAATTCCACCTCGATCTCGGAAGATTGCGGCGAGCGGATGTAGCGCTCCTCTTTGAACAGCCCCGCCGCCTGGATGGCTTGGATCTCCGCCTGGTAGCGGTCACGGACCCCGTTGGAAAAGGACATATTGGACCTCGCTTTTCAGTGCTGGGCTGCGGCCGCCCGCTCGGCCGCGCCTACCTTGCTCCCACCTGCTCCTGCTGGAACCTGCGGACCAGCGCCACGATCCGCTCCACCGTGTCGAACGCCTCCGGCGTCGCCTCCGCGTCCGGGATGTGGATGGCGTACTTCTTCTCCACGAACCGCAGCAACGACACCATGGAGAACGAATCCACGATCCCGCTGGAGATCAGCGGCGTGGTCTCCGTGATCTCCTGCTCGTCGCCTTCCTGCAAGTACTCCCGCACCACGTAGTCGCGAACCACTCTAGTGATCTCGTCCATTGCTTCAGTCCTCCATGATGGTGGAAAGGTCGCCCACCGGCTCGTGGAACTCCTTGCAGCGCAGCACCCGCCGCACGATCTTGCCGCTCCGCGTCTTCGGCAGCGAGTCCACGAACTCGATCTCCTGCGGCATGGCCAGCGGCGACAGCCGCTTGCGGATGCTGTTCATGATCTCCAGCTCCAGGTCGTCGGAGGGTTGGAAGCCGGGCTTCAGCGTCACGTACGCCTTCACCACCTCCATGTTCACCGGATCGGGCTTGGCCACCGCCGCCGACTCCGCCACCGCCGGGCACCCCAGCAACGCCGACTCGATCTCGAACGGCCCCACCAGGTGCCCGCCGGTGTTGATCACGTCGTCGTCCCGCCCCATGAACCAGAAGTACCCGTCCGCGTCGATCGACGCCCGGTCGCCGCACAGGTACCACCCGTTCTTGAACTTGGCCCGGTAGCCCGCTTCGTTGTTGCGGTAGCCGCGTATCTGCGTCGGCCAGCCCGGCCGCAGCGCGATCAGCCCGGCGGCGCCCGCCCGCTGCACCGGCTCGTAGCTCTTGGGGTCCAGCACCGTCGCCGTGATCCCCGGGAACGGCTTCCCCATGGATCCCGGCTTGACCGGCATGCCGGGAAAGTTGGTGATGACGATGCAGCCGGTCTCCGTCTGCCAGAAGGTGTCGTGAAAGGGCTTCCCGAAGACCTCCTGCGACCACCGCACCGCCTCCGGGTTCAGGGGCTCGCCCACGCTCGCCAGGTAGCGCAGGCTGGAGAGGTCGCGTCCCTGCATCGGCGCCGCACCTTCTTTCATCAGCAGCCGGATCGCCGTCGGTGCGGAGTACCACACCGTCACCCGGTACTTCTCCATGAACTGGTACCAGCGCGGCGCATTGAACCCGCAGTCCAGCACCACCTGCGTCACCCCGTTCGACCACGGGCCGATGATCCCGTACGACGTCCCCGTCACCCACCCGGGGTCGGCGTTGCACCAGTAGATGTCCTCGGCATGGAGGTCCAGCGCCCACTTGGCGGTCAGGTACTGGGCGATGAGGGAGTAGTGGACGTGCTGCGCCCCCTTGGGCTGCCCGGTGGTCCCCGACGTGTAGTGCAGCACCGACGCCGATTCCGCCGTGGTCGGGTACACCTCGAAGTTTTCCACCCGCTCGGCCTTCTCCATCGAGAAGCAGGTCTCGCCGGCCTTCAGCTCGCCCGGCTCCGCGTCCACCACCACCACGTCTCGGAGCGAGGCAAGCTGTCCGCGGATACGGCGGACCTTGGGAAGGTGCTTCTTCTGGGTGAGGATTGCGGTCGTCCCCGCATCCGCCAGCCGCACCTGCAAGGACTCATCCCCGAAGGCGGAGAACAGCGGCTGCGCCACCGCTCCCATCTTCAGGATGCCCAGGAAAGCGATGTACAGCTCCGGCACCCGGTCCAGGAACAGGCAGACCCGGTCGCCGGGGTGGATTCCCAGCTCCCTCAGGAAGCGCGCGATGGTGTTGGAGAGGACGCGCAGGTCGTCGTAGGTGAATCGCCGCTCGTTGCCCTGGTAGTCCTCCCAGAGCAGCGCCGGTTTCTGCGCCAGTCCCAGCTCGCACAGGCGGTCGCTGCACATCCAGCCGATGTTGAGACAGTCGCCTGGACGGTACCCTAGCTCTTGCTCCGCCACGCTCCAACTGAGCTGGGCCCGGAGTTCCTCGTACGACGGCGGGGTGCGCATGGACTGCCCCCTGCTCCCGCCGGCAGCTTGGCTGTCGGCAGGCGGTTTGCTCCCTGCGCATAAGGGTCCGCCATGCGAGCCTATGTCCGCGGCCAGACGCCGTCAGTGATGGCCGTCAACTCGCAATGTGACAGCATCGAAGTAGGAAGGCTGGGGGGTGCCCCACACGAGCCGGTTCTGCTCGTGTGGGTTTCTACCCACTACTAAACACGTGCTCTGGCGCGGCCGCCCTCGGCTGCGCCCCTGCCAGCGACTAGCGACCGCGACTAGTGGCTCTTCCCCAGCATCTCCACCACCCGGTCGAAGTCCTCCAGCGTCGCGTACTGCAGGATGATCTTCCCCTTGCCGTTGCGGTCCTTGATGTGCACCCGCACCCCCAGTGCCGCCTCCAGCTGCCGCTCCGCTGCCCGCACGTTCGGGTCCACGTACCGCGGCGGCTCCGGCGGCCGCTGGATGGGATGGTTCAGGTCGAAGCACAGGTCCTCGAGTTGCCGCACCGAGAGCGCGTCCTTCACGATCTTCTCCGCCGCCTTCTCGATGTGCTCCGCCGAGTTCAGCGTCATCAGCACCCGCGCGTGGCTGAAGCTGATGGGCCCGTTCTCGATCTGGAACTGCACCTCCCCCGGCAGCTTCAGCAGCCGCAGGTAGTTGCCGACCGACGAGCGGTCCTTGCCCGTCTTGCGGGCGATCTCGTCCTGGGTCAGCCCGAACTCCCGCGCCAGCCGGTCGAAGGCCCGCGCCTGCTCCATGCAGTTCAGGTCCTCGCGCTGCAGGTTCTCGATGATGGTCATCTCCATCGCCTGCTCGTTCGACACCTGCTTGACGATGGCCGGGATGGTGGTCTTCCCTGCCATCTTGGCCGCCCGCCAGCGCCGCTCCCCGGCGATCAGGTTATATCGACCATCATCAATCTTACGGACGAGGATGGGCTGCACGATCCCCTGCGCCTGGATGGAGGCCGCCAGGTCGCGCAGTTCGTCCTCGCGCATGCGCGCCCGCGTCTGATAGGGGTTGGCGTGGACCGCCTCCAGCGGCAGCTCCAGCACCGCCTCGCCCGGGGGCGCACTCGCTCCCGCCGCCGGCGCCTGTGCCGGCGCCGGGGCCTGCGCCCGCGGCAGCAGCGAATCCAGTCCCCGGCCCAAGCCTCGCTTCTTCGCGTCTGTCTTGTTGTCCGTCGCCTGTGTCATCGGGTGGTTTCCTTTGTGCCCTTCGCGCTACCTTCGTGTTCCCTTGTGGTGAGGTGTCTTTATATAGACATATATCAATCTTTAGCCACCACCACTCTGGACGCCTCTTCCCTCTTGGCGTTGCGCTCCAGGATCTCCTTGGCCAGCCGTATGTACGCCTCCGCTCCTCGTGAGCGCGGGTCGTACAGCAGCGCCGGCTTGCCGTAGCTGGGCGCCTCCGCCAGCCGCACGTTGCGCGGGATGGTGGTAGCCAGCAGCTTCTCCCCGAAGAAGTTCCTGAGCTCCTGCGTCACCTGCTGCGCCAGGTTGGTGCGGTCGTCGTACATGGTCAGCACCACCCCCTCGATCTCCAGCGACGGGTTCAGGCCCTGACGGATGCGCTCCATGGTATCCAGCAGCTCGGTGATGCCCTC
>CAYTPH010000155.1:0-6952 GCA_964439635.1 uncultured Terriglobales bacterium | reverse complement strand
TAGCCCACCTTGCGGGCGTAGCGCACCGCGTCCAGGAAGTACGGCGAGAGGGTGGGCTCGCCGCCGGAGAACTGCACCGACATCTGCCGCCTGGGCTTGAGGGTGATGGCGTTGTCCAGCAGGGTCTTGATCTCTTCCCAGGTCAGCTCGTGCACGAACCCTACCTGGTTGGCGTCCATGAAGCAGGGGTCGCACATCATATTGCAGCGGTTGGTGAGGTCGATGGTGAGCACGGCGCCGCGGCCGAACTTCACCGTGGAGGTGCCGTGGTGGTGCAGGTGCTCGTCGTTGTGCGAGCGGATGTCGCGGCCGGGGAAGGTCTCCTCCAGGTGGCGGTAGAAGTCCACGTCCATGGCCATGACGTCCTCGAAGTGGCCGTGGATGGGGCAGTCCTTCACCATCAGGATCTTGCCGTCGCGCTCCAGGATGGTGGCCTTGATCTCGCCCACGCGCTCCTTCATCAGGATCTCGTGCGGCAGCTTGCCGTCCAGGATCTGCTGGCGGATCTGGGGGACACACTTGGGGCAGAGGGAGTCGGTGGTACGTGGCCAGCCCAGCGGCGGCTTGGACTTCTGGTAAGACTTCTGCAGCGGCTTGTCGGACCACTTGCTGGGGGTGAAGGTCCCGCCGGGATTGATCCGGTTCAGACGCTCGTAGACGAACCATGCCGCGCTCGCGGTGACGGTCAGAGCCTTTTCCACGTACTTGATCGGTTTTGGCATTTTTCTTCTGCGCTCCCTGTTCAGCAAAGCCCGGCCGACATGCGGCCCGTTGGACAAATGCGAATACACCACCCCCGAAGTTCCTCACCCCGAGGGACTCGTAGCCTACTGTAATTAAACGGCTAAGCGCCGCCGACCCCAACATCCAAGCCCCTAATGGGTGCAAATGGCAGCCCAGCGGCACATCCCAGCATTGAATGGCACTTCAATTTGCGCCGTAACCCGTTGATACGCAACGAGAACTACAGAATCCTGAGCTGTGTCTCCGGAAAACGTTCCAAATTGTAACAGAGGCACAGACGTGAGGAGAAGTAGTTCACTTGTCGGCAGTTAGGTGCGAGCTCGAGAACCGACGGATAATCAACGAAAGCGCCCAGCAGCCCATTCCTGTGTACAGAAACTTCTCCGCATACGCGGCGCTCCAAGTAATAGCTCCAGCAGAAACCAGAAGGTTCCCTGCCAGAAAGAACCAACGATGCGCCGCGAACAGCTTCATTCTCCGCAACAGCCATGCCAGCCCGAGCGTCATGCCGACTCCCGCTGTCCCTGCGGCCGGAAGCAAGGTGGTGGGCGGGGACCAGTTTAGAAACGGATGAAGCATCAAAACGATGGCTAGCAGAGCGATAGCCACCAGAACCGGTATGAGAAACCGCCTATACATTTCGCGACCAGACGGACCAGGCTATTTAGATCCGCCGCGGAGCTTGCGCCTGATGTCGGGCCAGAACTCCCGCAGCAGGTTCATTCCGGCATCCACCGCCAGGCTGGTGCCGGCGCGGACGCAGGTGTCGCCCACGGTGCGCTCGTTCTCCGGGTAGTACAGGTTGGAAAGGCTGCGAGAGGCGAAGGCGCCGCCCACGTGGGCGAAGTTGAAGGTGGTGCGGCCGTCGTCCTTGCGGCCGACGACGATACGCGACAGGGCGTAGCCGACCCGCTGCCCGCCGCTGCGCTCGGGCAGGCGGATGTAGCGCGGGTCCTGCTTGAACACCACCGGCAGCAGGAAGCGCTGGAAGAAGACGCCGGACTCGCTGTCGGCGACGGCGGCCCCCAGCCGCTTGCCGAACCCCTCCATGCCCTGGCCATAGCCTTCGTGCGTATCCAGCGCCTGGGAAAGGCCGGCGGTCAGCCCGGCGCGGGCCACCGTGAGCGGCGAATACGAATGGCGGAGGAAGATCTCGGACTTCTGCCGCGGGGTGAGCGGCTCCAGGCGGTACCCGGGATGGGGCAGGGTGATGACCGTCTTCGCGGGATCGCCGGGCTGCTTGGGTTCCGGGTCCTGGGCGAAGAGGGGTGAACCGCAGGTGCAGGCGATCAGCACCGCGCCGATGAGCTTGCGCAAGGGAATCCTTTCTGATGATGAACTGTGACCGGTCGGCGAGACCCGCGCCCACTCGAGTTGCTGCCGATGGTACGCCTGCCTTGCGGGTTTTGGCGAGTCCGTTCCATAATCATCGCCTCTGGCATCCGCATCTCACAGCAGGTGCAGCTTGGCATCCGAACCCGGGAAGAACGCCCCCGACTTCGAGGACATGGGGCGCACGATCGACCGCGAGCTCAAGCAGGTGATCGACTACCTGAACGACGAGGTGGTGCCCACCGTGCGCAAGGGCTCGGGCAAGGCGCTGCGCATCGCCGCGGAAAAACTGGCGCGGCTGGCCGACCACATGGAAGAGCGCAAGCGCTAGTCCTTCCCATCCTCCTTTCCTTTCTCCTGCTGACCGGCTGCGGCGAAAAGAAGCGCGCGCGCGTAAGCGTGCCCCCGCCGCCCTCCGTCTCCCGGCCGCCAGCGGCTGAACCGGCCGCGGAGCCGCGAGTCTCGCCCGACGCCAATGCGCTGTTCACCGAGACCGGGCTGGCGAGCTGGTACGGGCCTCCCTATCACAACCGCAAGGCGGCCAACGGCGAGGTGTACGACATGCACGCGCTGACCGCGGCCCACCGTACCCTGCCGCTGGGCTCGGTGGTGCGGGTGACCAATGTGAAGACCGGCCGGTCGGTCCTGGTGCGCATCAACGACCGCGGACCGTTCATCGAGGGACGGGTCATCGACCTGTCGCTGGAGGCGGCGAAACGGGCGGACGTGTGGCGCGCCGGGATCGCCAAAGTGCGCATCGAGGTACTGGAGGCCCCGGCGCCGCTGGACCGCGGCGGGCGCTGGTGCGTGCAGATCGGCGCCCTCGACCAGGAGAACGCCGGCAAGCTGAAAGACAGACTCTCCCGCCGCTACCGCACCGCCCGGGTGCTGCAGTTCCCCAGCCCCACCGGCGACTGGTGGGTGCGGGTGCGCGTCCCCGACGACGACCGCGAGCGCGCCGAAGAGGTCGCCAGCAACAACGTCACCCCGCAGGGCAGCATCTTCCTGGTGCGGCTGGACTAGTTCCCGGTTGCCAGTTCCCAGTTCGTGAAGGGCGATTTAAGATTCGGAGCCTTGCCAGCAACTGGGAACTGAGAACTGGCAACTGGGGACTCCCATGTCCTGTCTCTTCTGCAACATGATCGCCGGCAAGACGGCCTGCAAGAAGGTCTACGAGGACGACCAGGTGCTCGTCATCGAGGACATCAACCCGCAGGCGCCCACCCACGTGCTGGTCCTGCCCAAGAAGCACATCGCCGGGCTGAAGGAGGCCGCGCCGGAGGACGCCGAGATCATCGGCTACTCCCACCTGGTGGCCGCCCGCATCGCCCGCGAGCGCCAGATCGAGGACGGCTACCGCACGGTGTACAACGTCGGGCCGCGCTCCGGGCAGTCGGTCTTCCACCTCCACCTGCACCTGGTCGGCGGGCGCACCCTGCGCTGGCCCCCGGGATAACCGGCCAAAAACTCACCACGGATGACCACGGATTCTCACGGATTCCCAAACCCAAGGAACCTATCCGCAAAAATCCGTGTCAATCCGTGGTAGGTCTTTCGGTCCTCGGCAACTAGAGCAGGGCTGCGCGACGTGGAATGAGCCCGCTTCAGCGGGCGCTTGATTTCAAACGCCCCTAAAGGGGCTCACTCTTTCCTTGCCCGGTCTTCCCACCGCTCCGCGGTGGGCTACTTTCAAGCGCCCTTCGGGCTCTGGGCTCAAGACTTCTACATCCCCGCTTCCGCCTCTTCGCTGGCGCCGTGGCGGCGGAGGATCTGGGGCAGGTTCTGGCTGAAGGCGGAGCGCGGCATCACCACGTCGCAGCCCGCCTCCTGCGCCTTCATCTTCAGCTCGCCCTCCACGTGGGAGACGAACCCCAGGATGGAGGTCTCTTTCTTGAACTTCGACCTCAGCTTGGGGATGGTAGCCAGCGGCTTGGCGGCGGCGTTGTTGAGGTCGAAGATGATGAGCGAGGGCTTGGCGTCGCCGTTCTCGCCCGCCCGCTCCAGCACTTCCTCCTGCGTCTTCACGAACTCCACCTTCACGTTCAGCTTGCGGGCGGTGTCCTGGATCTTCGTCTGGAAGAAGAGATCGTTGACGAAGGCGAAGATGCGGGGAGCGGCGTTCTCGGGCAGCGCCGGCAGCGGCTCCAGCTCGGGGTGCTCGAAGTGGGGCGCGATGCCCGGCGGAGTGCGGAACTTGCCGGCAGCGACGTTGCCGTTGCCGCCCTGGCCGTTCTGGGCGTTGCGGTAGCTGTGGTCCATCGGCCCGACGAACTGCACCGGGCTGCGGCGGCCGCGACGCTTACCGCCGCCGCCACCACCGTGGTGGCCGCCCTGCCCGCCACCCTGGCGTTGCTGCTGTCCCTGGCCGGGGTGGCCTTGCCCGCCTCCGTGTCTGCGGCGGCGGCGCCGGCCCCCGCGGTGCGAGGGTTGATTCGGTCCTTTGTTCATGCTGGTTCGTAGTCCCCTGGGGGGATGCAGTCTTTCCTTTGTACCTGCGCCGCAGCCGGGCGTCTGTTACACGCGGGCCTCACTCAGGAGGGGCCGGGTGCGGCGGGATCGGTTTGCGAACTCTCTATTATCGTCCGTCGAGCGCCTGGAGCTTCTGCGCGTGGGTTGCGGCACGGGAGGCGCGCCGCCTGGATGAACACCGCGATACTAACCGCGGGGGCCGCTGAAGCGCAAGGCGAATCGTTCCGTTTCTGGGACCTCATCCCGCCCTGCGCCTATACCTCTGCTTGGATGCGCGAAACGGGATGGTGGGCGCTGTAGGATTCGAACCTACGACTTCCACCGTGTGAAGATGGCACTCTACCGCTGAGTTAAGCGCCCGATTTCAGTGGGTACTTGTCTATAGTAGCAAAACTCCGGCACGGCGAAAACCCGGGGTCCGGCCTCCGGATTCCGCTAGAATCTGGGGGCCGGGAAACTCGCAACTTTCCAGCACTGCAAGGGTTTACAGGGGTGTGAGCAGCATGGCGCTCGACCAGGGTCTGCCCGCGAGGGCCCACCGCATGGCGGCGGAGGCCACGGGTGTGGCCTCGCTCGCCGGGCTCTCCGATGCCGAGGTCATGCTGCGGGTGAAGGCGGGCGACAACTCCGCCTGCGATCACCTGGGGGAGAAGTTCCGCCGGCCCATCGTCCACTTCATGTACCGCATGTCGCGGAACCAGGCGGTGGCGGAGGAGCTGGCGCAGGAGGTCTTCCTGCGGGTGTATCGTTCGCGGCACACCTACGCGGCGGAGGCGAAGTTCACGACGTGGCTGTACCGCATCGCCACCAACCTGGCGGTGAACCACGCGCGGGACTCGCGCCCGGAGCGGCAGGCGGCCTCGCTGGATGAGCCCGATCCCGAGACCGGGCAGACGCCGGACGTCGCCGACGCCACTCCCACCATCGAGCAGGAGATGCTGCGGCGGGAGCGGCTGGCGGCCATCCGCAAGCACGTGGAAGCGTTGCCCGAGCGCCAGCGACTGGCGGTCATCATGCATAAGTACCAGGGCATGGACTACCGCCAGATCGGCGAAGTGCTGAAGTTGAGCGAGTCCGCCACGAAGTCGCTGCTGTTCCGCGCCTACGAGACGCTGCGCGAACGGCTGAAGGAATTTGTGTAGAGGTGGTTATGAACTGCAAAGAGGTGCGCGAACATCTGCTGGATCTGGCCCAGCCGACCGCGGCGCTGAACTCCGCCGCCGAGGAGCACGTGCGCGGCTGCGCCGCCTGCGCCGCCGAGCTCGACTCGCTGCGCTCCACCATGGCGCTGCTGGACGAGTGGAAGGCTCCCGAGGTCTCGCCTTACTTCGACCAGCGCCTGCAGGGGCGCATCCGCGAGATCGAGGCCGAGCCCCAGGGCTGGCTGGCCTGGCTGCGCCGTCCCGCGCTGGCATTGGTGGCGGTAGCGCTGATCGCGGTCGGCGTCGCCCTGTTCCGCACCGGGCCGACGGCGGGGCCGGACATCGCCAGCGGCAAGCCCCCGGTGGTCGACGGCGTTGTTCCAAACGGTGCCTCCGCGGTCGCCGACCTGAAAGCCCTCGATCAGAACGAAGACCTGTACGCCAACTTCGAGCTCCTTGACGAATCGGCGCAGCAGGACGTGACGCAGTAGCCAGAAACATGAAACGCATTCTCCAATCCGGACTGGCGGCCGCCCTGGCGGCGATGCTGCTGCTCTCCACCGGCGCCCTGGCGCAGGGCAAGCCGGGGGGCGGCGGCGGGCAGAAGCGCGGCGAGCGCCGCGGACAGTTCGGCGGTCCCGGCGGCCCGCGCATGGGCGAGCACCGCGGCCCGCACGTGAGCAAGTGGCTGCGCAAGAACCAGAGCCTTTCGCCGGAGGACCAGCAGCGCGCCCTCACCGGCGATCCCGAATTCCAGAAGCTCCCGCCGGAGGTGCAGGAGCGCTACCGCAACCGCCTCCGGCGTTTCAACCAGCTTCCGCCCGACAAGCGCCAGCGCATCTTGACCTGGATGGACAAGTTCGAGCACCTGAGCCCGGAGCAGAAGGAGCGCGCCCGCGGCATCTTCGACCGCATGCGCGAGCTGCCCCGCGAGCGCCGCAGGGCCATGCGCGCCGAGATGCAGCGCTTCCGCCAGGTCTCGCCCGAGGAGCGCAACCGCATCTTCCGGTCGCAGGAGTTCCGCGAACGCTTCTCCGAAGGCGAGCGCGGGATGATGAGCGGGTTCGCCGACCTCGGCCTGCTCGACCCGCCCGAGGAAGACCAGCCGGACGCTCCGCAGAACTAGCAAGAAATCTCCGGCGTCATCCTGAGGGCCTTCAGGCCCGAAGGGTCCCGCGCGCCAGCACCCTACTGCTGGCCCTCGCGAGATCCTTCGCGGCTGAAGCCGCTCAGGATGACGCCAGTCTTTTTGGGCAGCCCAGGCT
>CAYTPH010000154.1:0-6986 GCA_964439635.1 uncultured Terriglobales bacterium | reverse complement strand
GGGCAGGAGGTATCGCCGTCGGCGCCGCCTTGCTGCACGGTGACGACGGTGCTTGCCTGGAGTGCGCAGGTGCTGGATGTGCGGACCGTGAGATCGGTCGGCTGCGAGACGGGATAGAAACTCTCGGTAAAGTTCAGCGATTGATTGCCATTGGTGAAGCTGAGGCTGCTGGAAGGATAGAACGCCGTTCCAACGGTGCCGTTGCTGGTCAGGTTGACGGTAACGGTGTTCACCGGGACGGCGTTGAGCGTGACCGTTCCGTAGCCGCTCTGGCTGTAGTTGCCGGGCGCCACGCGCGGAGTGATGGTGAGGGAGGGCGAGAACGGGGTCACCGTAACGACGGCGGAGGCCTGGTAGTTAACGCCGTCCTCGGAGATGGTCGCCGTCACCGAGGGGTTGCTGACAGTGCCGACGCAATACGCCTTTACATTGAACTGCTGTTGTGTGGAACCGGGCGGGAAGGTCACCGTGGACGAATCGAGGACAAGCGGACTGGGCGCGTAGATGGTGGCGGTGATGTTGCCCGTGTCCTGAGGACGCCGCGTGATGGTAAGGGTGGCGGTGATGGTCTGCGCTTGAACGCTGTTCCCGATGACACTCGAAGGGCTGACTGTGAGCGACAGCGGGCGAGCGGCGTAAAGGGATTCAGTTACGAAGGTGACGAAGAGAAGAGAGAGGATGAGGGGGAGGGTACGCGTGGCTCGGCCCATGGGTCCGGAATCCTCCTGGGGATGTGGAAGTGAGCTGCACGCGGGCAAACTAGCAAGGGTGGGCTGTGGAAAACACACGGGCGTCGGTTGTGTTCTGAAAACAGAACAAGTGTGGCGCAGGTCCCGATTCCAATCCGCTCCCAATCCGCCCTGGTCGGTGATGTCGTTGCCTGTAAACCCCTCCCCCCGCCATTCGTCCCGCCGACCGTCCCAATTCCGCCTCCCAAGCAGCCGCTGGCCTAGCCAACCGCGTCTAAGCTCCCGTATAATCACCATTTCTTCCTTACGACTTTGGCAACGCTGAGGGTGTCCTATTTCTGATTTCCGTCAGAAAAACCCCGTGCGCCACACGGGTCTCCCGGTCCTGTTCCTGGCCACGCTCCTGGCCCTCCTGCTGCTTTTCCCGGGGGTGAGTTCCGCCCAGCAGCAGCTGATCCAGGAAGTGGTCATCCACGGCAACCGGCGCATCCCGGCGGAGACCGTCCGCGCCCGCATCTTCACTCGCCCCGGCGACTCCTACGACGAGCAGGCCCTGCAGCGCGATTTCAACTCCCTGTGGAACACCGGCTACTTCGAGGACTTGCGCATCGAGCGCGAGGAAAGCCCCAAGGGCTTCCGCATCCACATCTACGTCAAGGAAAAGCCCACCATCCGCGAGATCACCTATACCGGGCTCAGCTCGGTCTCGCAGTCGGACGTGCTGGAGCGCTTCAAGGACCGCAAGGTCGGCCTCACCATCGAGAACCAGTACGACCCCACCAAGGTGAAGAAGGCGGAGGTGGAGCTCAAGGCGCTGCTGGCCGAGCACGGCCGCCAGTTCGCCACCGTCCGCTCCGAGGTGCGGCCCATCCCGCCGGCGGCGGTGGCCGTCACCTTCAAGGTGGTGGAAGGGCCCAAGGTCAAGGTGGGCAAGATCCGCTTCGAGGGCAACAAGGCGGTCAGCAGCCGCTATCTGCGCCGCGCCATGCGCAACCTGAAGCCCATCGGCATCCCCAAGTCCATCTTCTTCGAGGGGCTGTTCTCCAAGACCTACGACGCCAGCAAGCTCTCCGAGGACCTGGAGATGGTGCGCGACGCCTACCAGCAGAAGGGCTACTTCAAGGCCCTGGTGCAGGACCCCAAGACCAACATCCGCGACACCGGCACCGGCCTGCGCATCCCCCTGTTCCAGAAGAAGGGCAAGGCCGTGGACATCACCATCCCGGTGGACGAGGGCGAGCGGTTCCGGGTCGGCTCCATCACCTTCAAGAACAACAAGGCCATCACCAACACCGAGTTCTTGCGCAAGCTCTTCCCCATGAAGGACGGCGAGATCTTCAACGTGGAGCACGTGCGCGCGGGACTGAAGTCGCTGCGCGAGGCCTACGGCGAGCTCGGCTACATCAACTTCACCGCCGTCCCCGAGACCAAGATCGACGACGACAAGAAGCTCATCCACCTGGAGATCGACCTGGACGAAGGCAAGCCCTTCTTCGTCCGCCGCATCGAGTTCCAGGGCAACACCACCACGCGCGACAAGGTGATCCGCCGCGAGCTGGCGGTGGAAGAGGGCGGCGTCTACAACGGCCGCCTCTGGGAGCTCAGCCTGCTCCGCCTGAACCAGCTCAACTACTTCGAGCAGCTCAAGCCCGAGCAGGACACCGAGATCAAGCGCAACGAGCAGGACGGCACCGTCGACCTTGCCCTCAAGGTCAAGGAGAAGGGCAAGAACTCCATCGGCCTCACCGGCGGCGTCAGCGGCCTCAGCGGCTCCTTCATCGGCATCAACTACGAGACCAACAACTTCCTCGGCCTGGGCGAGACCCTGCGCGTGGAAGCCAACGTGGGCAGCCGCGAGCGCAACATCCTGTTCGCTTTCACCGAGCCCTACGCCTTCGACCGCCCCCTGCAGCTAGGCTTCTCCGTCTTCAGCCGCCGCTTCAATTACAACCAGGCCCGGCTCACCGAGCAGCTCACCGGCCAGCCCCTCGACGTCCCCGAGAGCTTCCTCCAGACCCTGCAGAACTACAGCCAGTCCACCACCGGCTTCACCCTCTCGGCCAGCTACGCCCTGCGCCGCTCCTTCAAGCGCGTCGGCCTGACCTACTCCTTCGATACCTCCTCGCTCACCACCTTCAGCGAGGCCTCCCGCCGGTTGTTCGAGTCGCTCAACTTCCGCAATATCTCCGGCCCCAACGCGCTGGAGGGCGTGGTCACCAGCAAGGTCATTCCCAGCATCTCCTGGAGCACCATCGACAGCCCGGTGCACCCCTCGCGCGGCAGCAGCTTCTTCTTCGCCTCCGAGATCTCCGGCCTGGGCGGCAACGTGCGCCACGTCCGCCCGGTGATGGAGTACAAGCGCTGGACCCCGTTCCGCATCCTGAAGCCCGACCGCGAGGGCAACCAGACCCTCGGCTTCCGTATCCAGGGCTCCTTCCTGACCGGCTACGGCGGCCGCGTCGCCCCTCCCTTTGAGCGCTCCTACATGGGCGGTGACACCGATATCCGTGGCTTCGACGTGCGCACCGTCGGCCCGGTCGCCTTCATCACCCGTCCCGGCACCGTGGTCCTCAAGAACCCGGACGGTTCCACCGTGCCCCTCGATTCCAGCAACGAGCGTCGCGGCCCCTACACCATCCCCGTGGCCGTCGCCTCCCCGGTGTTTCCCGGTGGCGACACCAGCGTGATCGCCAACCTGGAATACCGCGTCCCCATCGTGGGCAACACCGTCACGATCGCTGCCTTCACCGACTTCGGCATGAACATGGTGCTGCGCAACTCGCAGCTTCGCATCTCCGAGTCCGCCCTGACCGAGCTGAATTCGACCGCCTTCGGGTGCCCTACCGCGCCCGAGCCTGCGTTCACCTGCCAGGGCGGGGTCAACCTGAGCTTCGATCCGGAACTGCAGATCGTAAACTCCACCAACTACGTTCCGCGCATGTCCACCGGCCTGGAGCTGCAGGTCATGCTGCCGGTGGTGAACGCCCCCTTCCGCCTCTACTACGCTTTCAACCCACTGCGCCTGGATACCTTCACCACCACCCCCACCTTCATCAACCGCGGCATGTTCCCTGAGACCGACGCCGGCTTGTACACCTTCCAGAACACCTTCCAGGGCGCCTCCCCCGGCTATATCCTGCGCGAGCCGCGCCGCACCGTGCGCTTCACCGTCAGCACCACCTTCTAGGCAGCTCTGGCTCTGCCGGAGCTGCCAGCGTCCGGGCGCGGCTTCAGCCGTGCCCCGCGGTTTGACGCTGCTCTCCGCCCCCGCCTATAATGAGCAGATTCGTCCCCCTCAAGGAGTTCGACAGAACCGCATGACACGCAAGCACCTCCCAGTCGTCGTCTTATTGGCTGCCATCTTCTCGCTCACCGCGCTGGCCCAGACCGGCGCGGCCGCCGCTCCCGCCGCCGCCCCCGCTGCCGCCGCCCCCATCAAAGTGGGGACGATCATGTTCCCCTGGGCGCTGCTGGCGACCAACGAATGGCAGCGCGACTTCCAGCAGCTGCAGACCCGCTTCGACCCCAAGCAGACGGAGCTGAAGAACCTGAACGATGAGGTCGACCGGCTGCGCAACCAGCTGCAGACCCAGGGCGACAAGCTCAACGACCAGGCGCGGGCCGACCTGGTGAAGAACATCGAGGCCAAGCAGAAGACGCTGCAGCGCAACGCCGAGGACTTCCAGGCGGAAGCGCAGCGCGAGCAGAACGAGCTGTTCGGCCGGCTGGCACCGAAGTTCCTGAAGACCCTGGAGACCTACGCCAAGAACAACGGCTTTGCCATGATCCTGAAGTACGACCCCGAGGACCAGGGCAGCCCGTTGCTGTGGTGGGTGCCCAACGCCGACGTCACCCGCGAGGTGGTGGACGCGTACAACAAGGAGTCCGGCGTCCCCGCGCCGCCGCGTCCGGCGGGCGCCACCGGGGCCCAGGGCGCGCCTGCGCGTCCGGCAACCACCCCGGCGAAGCCGGCAGCCACCACGCCCGCTAAGCCCGCTCCGCCGACCAAGCAGTAAGCGCGCTGGAAGTCCATCCAGGGCCGCCGCCAGGTGGCCCTGTTTTGTTGCTGGGGATTTCCAGCCGGCTGTGGAAAACCCTGTGGAATTGGCCTCTGGAATTCTCTTACCGCGCCTGAATTCAGCCACTTACCTTCTTTGCATAAGCCGCGCTGCAAATGCAAAGGAGTGCAGAATGAAGGGCTTACCGGAAACCTGCGGGTTGCGCGAACAGTCCCCTTCCGGGACGCTTAACCACTTAGTAACCCCACGACTTTTGCACACTTAGCACCGGCCCTGGTCCAGAACGGGCAGGCGGCGCAGTGACGGGAATCACCGGTGGTTGTGAGGCATCATCTGACGCTCAGACGAGCAAAACCGGCTGGGTGGGCCACCCGCCACTATAACCCTCCGATAAGGCCGGTGGCCCACCTTTCGCGCGGTTTGGGTTCCCTGTCTTGCAGTAGAATCGCTGGATTCGGACATATCTTTGGCCAACTAACCTGGAAGGCTAGCTCTGCGTGGCACCACCAAGTACTACTCCTTCT
This sequence comes from uncultured Terriglobales bacterium, assembly GCA_964439635.1. GTDB lineage: Bacteria > Acidobacteriota > Terriglobia > Terriglobales > Acidobacteriaceae > CAYTPH01. The sequence continues at coordinate 1,754 of CAYTPH010000154.1, read as the reverse complement.
TCAGAACTGGCGTCTCATTCGCGCAGCAAGGTGCTAATGCTGGGTGGACTCCTTGTCCTCACCGCACTACTCCTCTATGCGCCGGTCACACATCACGAGTTCATCAGCGGCTGGGACGACAACGAATACATCACCGACAACGTTCATGTCCGCACAGGACTGAGTCTCGGCAATGTAGGATGGGCCTTTACCTCCCGCGAGCCGTTCTATTGGCATCCACTCACATGGCTGTCGCATATGGTGGATTGTCAGCTATTTGGCCTCGATTCCGGCTGGCATCACTACGTCAACGTCGTACTGCACGCGATCAATGCTTTGTTGCTCTTCCTGCTGCTGCACCGGGCCACCGGTGCTGTATGGCGCAGCTTTGTGGTCGCCGCGTTATTCGCCGTGCACCCTCTGAACGTGGAGACCGTCGCCTGGGCGGCGGAAAGGAAGAGTCTGCTCGGCGCGTTTTTTTCCTTGGTCACGATCGCGGCCTATGGACGGTACGTGCAGCGGCCGGGCTGGAAGAGATATCTGACTGTGCTTGGTTCGTTCTTGATGGCGCTGATGTCCAAGCCTACAGCGGTCACTCTCCCTTTCGTATTGCTGCTTCTCGACCACTGGCCTTTGCGCCGGTATGAAGAGCTCTCCTTCCCTCGCCGCTGGATGCGATTGTTGCAGGAGAAGCTGCCGTTGCTTCTGATGAGCGTGGGGGTGTCCGCTATCACCCTTCTGGGTGGACGCGCTGGCGGCTTCGTGGTGCCCTTGTCCGTACTGCCGATGTCCACGCGCCTCGAAAATGTACCCCTTTCTTACGTCGGCTACATCGGCAAGATGCTATGGCCCGCCAACCTGGCCGTGTTTTATCCCCACCCCGCATCCATACTGGGCCCCTCGCTTCCCTTGAGCGAGGTCGCCGCAGCGACCCTCCTCCTGGCAGGGATCACCGCGCTGGTTTTGTACTCGCATCGCACCCGCTATGCTGCCATGGGCTGGCTTTTCTTTCTCGCCACCATGGTGCCGATGATCGGAATCGTTCAGGTGGGCTACCAAGGTATTCAGGATCATTTCAGTTACATTCCCTGCATCGGTCTGTTCATTGCCTTGGTGTGGGGCATAGCCGCGATAGCCGAGGACACATCCATCAAACCCGCGGTTCCGCTGCTGGCTTCGCTGTGCGTGATCGCTGGGTTCGCCGCCGCTACCGTTCATTACCTGCACTACTGGCAAAACGGGGTGAGGTTGTTTGGGCAGGCGCGAGCGGCCGCACGCCAGCCACACCCCTGGCTTGAGCAGCTTTATGCGAATGCTCTGCTTTCTTCGGGCCAGGTTGATGAGGCGTTGCAACACTATAAGGAATCCTGTGCGCTGGGGCCGAAGAATGAACATTGTCATTATCAAATAGCCGAAATCTTGTTCGAGCGAAGACAGTTTCGTGATGCAATCAATGAATACCAACTCGCTCTGATGTTCACTGGCCAAGAAGACGTGGCACTAAAATGCCTGAATAGATCAGGCGAAGCGCTGCTGCAACTAGGTCATTACGATGCTGCAGAGAGGTCGTTCGCGGAGGCCTTACGGATCGATCCGTCCAATGAGACAGCTCTACGTTTACGAAACCAGGCCCTTCAAGGGCCTTAGCAAGATGAGCAGCCAATCCGGCGGGTGGCCCACCTTTCACGGTTTGAAATCGGAACACATCGCTCTTCGTGCCTGATAGGGTCCTGCGACTCCGCAGCGGCAGCGCGCCGCGGCTGCTGCGCTCAGGA
>CAYTPH010000153.1:0-7014 GCA_964439635.1 uncultured Terriglobales bacterium | reverse complement strand
GAACGCACGGTGACCGACGAGGCCCCGGTGTGGGAAGTGCCTGATAGGGTACTGCCGACGAAGTTCTTGCGGTGCGCATCGGGCGTGAGCGGGAAATCGTTTTCGACTTTGCCTCGGGACGAACTGGCCTTGAGTGCCACCGAGGCGGTGCCCGGCAGGCTGAGGTCGATGTCGCCGGAACCGTTGGTGAACTGGTAAGCGCCCGGGGTGGTGAAGTCGCCGCTCACCCGGATGTTGCCCTTGGTGCTGGTGACCACGACATTGGGGCCGTTGACACCCTCCAGGTGCACGTCGCCACTGACGGTGGTGACCTCGACGTGGCCGTTGGTCACGTTCTTGATGAGAACCGCGCCGTTCATAGTGCGGGCATGGACGTGGCCGTTGGCGACGTCGCGCACCTCGATGCGGGCCGAATCGCCCTCCAGGTTCATGTCGCTGCGCAGCCGCTCCACCAGGATGGGCCCTCTGGGGGCGCGCACGGTGACGTGGGCGTCGGCGGGAATGGAAACCTCGTACTCCACCTGCGCCGCATCGCCGCTCACCGGCTTCAGGAAATGGGTGGAAACCTCGATGCGGTTGCCGGTCTGGGCGGCATCCACTTCGACGGTGTCGGAGTGTGTGGTGGCGACGATGAGCACCTGGCGTCCGCTGGAGGGGCGAACCACCACCGGGCCGGCCTCGTTCACGATCGACACGTGCGTCCCTGGCCCGACGGTGTAACGAAACTCTTTCCGGCCATCGGCGGCCGCGGACACGGCTGCCAGCGCGGCCATCACCAACGCGAGCTTAGCGACGTGCGATAGGATCTGCATATCTCTTTCTCCTGCGTACGCGTGCGCCGGCGGGCGGCGCCGCGCCTCTGCCTATTGCAGAAATCTGGACAGGGCCATCTGGTACAACATCGCCTTCTGCTCGTGAGCCAGCATCAGGTGCTCGCGGGCGTCCTCGTCGGCCGGGTCCTGCTTGAGCGCCAGCTCGGCCTCGAAGATGTAGGCGTTCACGCTCTTCAGGTTCTCTTCGTAGCTCTGGCGCAACGCGGGTTCGCGCTGCCCCACTTGATCGAGCAACTGCAGGTCGTCGGCATCGATGGTCACCGCCGGCTGGGTCTGCGCCACCTGTGCCGGTGGCGCTGGTCCGCGCTCCCACTGGTAGACGAGCAGCCCGGCTGCCACCGCCAGCATGGCGGCCACGGCGGCGATGCGCGACGGCACCGTCCAGTGCGATGGCCTCAGGACCGCGGCGGGCCGAAATCGGGCCGCCCCGGCGGGGCGCACCAATCCTTCCCGCTCCAGCGAGCTCCGGATCCCACTCCACACCCGCGGCGCCGGGTCTTCCATCGGCACCAGCAGTTTTGCCTGCTCGGCAATGTACTTCAGGTCCTGCACCAGGTCGGTGCAGACCGGGCAGCTCTTCCGATGCGCCTCTTCTTCGGCGTTGCCTCCGCTCTCGATGATGAACGGCAGGACTTTCTGGAACTCCGCGCACGTCATGACCAACATCCTCTCCCCGAATGCCTCTCCCTATCTCGTCTCAGCGCCTCGTGGCCTTTTCGGCTCGGCTCAGGCGCAGGAAGTCGCGCAGCTTCATGCGTGCTTTGTGCAGCTGCGACTTGCTGTTGCCGATCGAGCACCCCATCATCTCCGCGATCTCGTTGTGCTCGTACCCCTCGACATCGTGCAGCAAGAAGATCACCCGGTAACCCGGCGGGAGGCTTTCGATAGCCCGCTCCAGGTTCACCCGGTCGATGGACCCGGCCAGCACGTCGTCGCGTGCCCCGATGTCCTTTCTGGGCCCGTCTTCCTGCTGCGGCTCCATGGTCTCCTCCAGCGAGACCTCGGGCAGTCCCTTCTTGCGCAGCCGCATCAGCACCACGTTCACCGTCAGGCGGTGCAGCCAGGTGCTGAAGGCCGACTCGCCGCGGAAGGTGGCGATCTTGCGGTAGAGCTGCAGGAACGCCTCCTGGGTCAGGTCTTCCGCTTCGGCGACGTTGCCGGTCATGCGCAGGCATAGCGAGTACACACGACGCTTGTGCAGGGCGTACAGCGCCTCGAACGACTCGCCGTCGCCCCGCTTGGCCCGATCGATCGCCTCTGCCTCCGAGAGCCCGGGAGCAATGATTTTTCTTGCTTGTGTCAATGCCTTCGTCAGGCCGCACTCATTCAGATGCGGCTAAGTAGCTGTACGTTGTATCGCTTGCCGACAGACAGGGCTGGAGCGGGGGCTTACCGCCGCCGGGGCCGACTGCATCCCCCGCGGCTACCCGCAGAACTGGCTCGTTTGGCGACACTTGGTTGCCCGCAGGGAGAGATTCTACGCTTCAAGCGCCCGCCCTGGCGCGGATGGTTTCCAGGCCGTGCCCGCCCGGGCCGCGCTCCGCCCGCCACAGCAGGAAGGAGAAGAACACCCCCAGGAAGCCGAGCACGGAGAAGATGTGGATCATGGGGGCGTAGCCGCCGGGATTGGCGTGGCTGGCGCCAGCCATGTCGTTGGCCCGTCCGGCCAGTTCGTTGAGCGCAAAGAACCCGACCTGCTGGCAGAGGGTCATCAGGCCGTAGGCGGTGCCTAACCGGTTCTGCTCCACGATGTAGGCTACCGAAGGCCACATGATCGCCGGCACCAGCGAGAACGAGATCCCCAGCATCACGATGGGAACGTAGAGGGAGATGCCGGAGGCGGGCAGCATCATCATGAAAACAGGGATCAGCAGCACCGAGCCGAAGAACATGAAGAGGGCCCGGCGTCCGATCTTGTCCACCATCAGGCCGAAGAGCGGGGTGGCGATCATGGCCGCCTGCGGGATGACGCTGTTCAGGAAGCCTCCCAGCTCGCGCGAGGTGCCATGGGCCTCGATGAAGAACTTCACCGCGAAGGTGCGGAAGGGGAAGACGGCCGAATAGAAGGTGACGCACAGGCCGACGATGAACCAGTAGGACTTGCCGAAGCGGAACAGGTCGCGGAAGACGATCTTGTCGGTAGCGGTGGCTTCGCCCAGGGCAGGGGCCATGCCGCCCGAGCGGTTGGCTGCGGCCAGGGTCAGGCGGCGCTCCTCGCGCGCCTCCAGGACCCAGTAGATGATGGCGGCCACCACGCAGACCACGCCGAAGGCGATGCTCACGGCCAAGGGCTGGCGCCAGGTATCGAACGACACGCCGAAGGTGGGGGTCCAGCTCGGCGAATTGTCGGCGGCCACCGAGCCTAGCCGGGCCAGGGTCAGGTTCAGGCCGAAGGCGAAGCTCAACTCCTTGCCCTTGAACCACTTGGCCAGACCGGCGGTCACCGCCACGATGAGCGGTTCCGCGCCCAGCCCGAGCACAAAACGGCCGGCCAGTATGACGGGGATGCTGGCCGCGGCCACCATCAGCAGCGAGGCCGCCAGGCAGAGCACCGAGAAGATGAAGACGCTCTTGCGAATGCCGATGCGGTCGATCAGGATACCGCCGCCCAGCAGCACGATGACCGCAGCTACGCTGTAGATCGAGTTCAGCCGGCCGATCTCCTGGTCGGTGAAGCCGACCTGTGCCTTCAGGAGATCAGTGACGGGGTTGATGGCGTCATAAATGTAGTAATTGCCGAACATCGTCAAGCTGATGAACAGCAAGACAATCCAGCGCAGGGCGGGAGAGGGAGAGGAACCAGGGGGAGCTTTCCTGTCGTTCATTTAGGGATCGGGACCTTTTCCGCAGAGCAGACTAACAGAACCAGCACTCGCCTCCCAAAAACAAAGCGCGCCGCGTCCATGGGTGCGCCTCCCGGGCTGACCTCTGTGCCCATGGGCTGCTGGCCCTCGTTCAGGCGGGCGATGTCGGCATTGGTGAAGACCCGGCTAGCCTGCTGCGATTGCATGCGCTGCCGGTACTCCGCCGGGCAGGCGAGCCTGTTCAGCTCCCCACGAACCGGGCGTAGAGGCTGCGGGCGACGCCGGTGTCGGTGGTGCCCTTGATGATGGCCCGGCCATCGGGGAAAAGTGTCATCTCATAGGGCTCGCGCCAGAACTTGAGCACGAACTCGTTGTGGCGCACGGTGCCGTGCGGACGCAGGCGGTCGGCCATCTCGGCGAAGTCCACCGGCCGGTGCCGCTCGTGGATCTGCACCGAATTGCGGCCGCAGAGGGTGATGTGCGGCCGCCCTTCGCCGGCCAGGTGCTGGAAGTGGCGCTGGCCGCAGACCTGGCAATCCGGACGCGGCCTGGCGGCCGAGATCTCGGAACGGTCATTCATCCAGGCGTCGAAGGAGAGCAGGGTGCGCCGCATCCGGCCGCGCGCGCCGGCCAGGAACTTCAGCGCCTCGGTGGCCGAGATGGAAGCCACATGGTTCACCACCGAATTCAGGATGCCCGAGGTGTCACAGGTCTCGACCGTGCCTTGCGGCGGGGCGGGAAAGACGCAAGCCAGGCAGGCGGTCTCCCCCGGAAGGATGTTCATCGCCACCCCGTAGCTGCCCACGGCGGCGGAGTAGATCCAAGGCAGGCCGTTCTTCACGGCAAAGTCGTTCACCAGGTAGCGGGTCTCGAAATTGTCGGTCCCGTCGAGGATCAGCCGAACTCCCGCCAGCAGCTCCTCGATGTTGGAGGGAGCCAGGTCGGCCACTTGCGACTCCACGAGGATCTCGGAATTGAAGGCGCGGATGCGCCGGGCGGCGGCGATGGCCTTGGGCAGGGACTCGGACGCGTCCGCCTCGTCAAACAGGGACTGGCGCTGCAGGTTGCTGGGCTCCACGTAGTCGCGATCGATGATGCGCAGCCGGCCGACGCCGGCGCGGGCCAGCAGCGCCGCCAGGGCCGAACCCGTGGCCCCGCAGCCCACCACCGCAACCGCCGACTCCTGCAGGTGTTTCTGTCCTTCGGGGCCGATGCCGGCGAACAGGACCTGGCGCGAGTAGCGGTCTTCGCGAGACATCGGCATAGCAGTGCTCAACCAGTATTATAAGTGTCGGCCGCGGGGCGCTGGCGCCCGGCGGAGCTGGCAACAATCCTCATTACAAAGCTCATCGAAACAGGCATTGGGCACTGCGCGCTTGGTGCCGGTCAAGAAGGGGAGATCGTTGGTCCTGCGAGCGGCGCTCTTGTGGACGCTGGTGCTCGGCTGGGGGTGTGTCCCTGGCGGGGCGCAGGCACCGCCTGCCGCCGCACCGGCAGCCGAGACCGTGGCCTCTCCCTCCCTTCCGGCCGACGCGACCGCTGCGGCCCGTGTTCCCGCGATCGGCGGACTCGGCGAGCTCCAGGGCGTGCGCATCCGCGAAATCGCCTTCCGCGGCGTCTCGCCCGGCGAGCAGGACGAAGTCCGCAAGATGGTGACCCTGGAGCCAGGGCAGCCGCTCGACAAGCGTAAGCTCCGCGAAAGCCTGCAACGGCTGTATGCCACCGGCCGTTTCTCCGACCTGCAGGTCGAGGCCCAGCGCACGCCGCAGCAGGAGTTGGTGCTGGTCTTCGTCGCCGAGGAGAACTACTTCATCGGGGCGCTCTCACTGCTGGGCGGCCCCAAGGGCGGGCCGACCGACACGCAGCTGATCAACGCCAGCAAGCTGCTGCTGGGCGAGCTGTTCAAGGAAGAGAACGTGCGCCGCGGCATGGAGGCGATGAAGCGCTCCCTGGCCGGCAACGGCTACTACCAGGCGACGGTCCGCGCCGATCACACCCGCCACCAGGACACCCGCCAGGTCGACATCCGCTTCACCGTCGAAGCCGGCGAGCAGGCGCGCATCGGCCAGGTCATCGTGCAGGGCACGCCGGGCTACACCCCCGAGCAGATCGCCGACATCGGCAAGATCCATCCCGGGGACAAGGCCAGCTCCTCGCGCATCCGCAACGCGCTGGAGCGCCTGCGCAAGAAGTACCGGAAGGAAGAACGTCTGGAGGCGCAGGTCTCGCTGGTGGACCGCGGCTACCATGCCGCGACCAACACCCTGGACCTGATCTTCCGCATCGAGCGCGGGCCCACGGTGGACATCCACGTGGAGGGCGCCAAGATCCGCAAGGGCTTGCTGAAGAAGTACATCCCCGTGTACGAAGAGAACTCGGTGGACGACGACCTGCTGAACGAAGGCCGCCGCAACCTGCGCGACTACTTCCAGACCAAGGGCTACTTCGACGTGCGCGTGGAATTCACCCAGTCGCGGGAGGGCGCCGACCACCGCCACATCATCTACGACGTGGACCGTGGCGAGCGCCACCAGCTGTCCCGCGTGGACATCGAGTGGAACAACACCGTGGCGCGTCCCGACGGCCGGCCCTATTTCGATGTCGAGCTCATCCGCGAGCGCATGCAGATCCAGCCCGCCGGACGGCTGCTCTCCCACGGGCTGTTCAGCCAGTCCATGCTCAGCCGGGACATCGAATCCATCGAGAACCTGTACAAGGCGAACGGCTTCCAGCAGGTGAAGGTCACCAGCTCGGTGCAGGACGATGTGAAGGGCGAAGCCGGGCTGATGAACGTGGCCATCCGCATCAACGAAGGCCCGCAGGCGCGGGTGGCCTCCCTTGCTATCGAGGGGAACAGCACGCTTTCGGCCGACGAGATCCGCGCCCAGATCAACACCCTCGAAGGGCAGCCATTCTCGGAAGCGACCATCGCGCAGGACCGCGACCTGGTGACGAACCTCTATTTCAACAGCGGGTTCCCCAACGTCCGCATGGAGCACTTCGCGCAGCCTGTCCCCGGCGACCCGGCGCAGATGAACGTGACCTTCAAGATCCAGGAGGGGGAGCGCGTGTACGTGGACCGCGTGCTGCTCTCCGGGCTGTACTTCACCAGGCCGTTCGTGGTGCGGCGGGAGCAGGAGATCCGGCGCGGCGATCCCCTCAGCCAGCGGGAGATGTTCGAGACCCAGCGCAAGCTCTACGACCTGGGCATCTTCAACCAGGTGGACGTCGCCATCCAGAACCCCGAGGGCCACGAGCCGGAGAAGAACTTGCTGGTCGACGTGAAGGAGGCGCGCCGCTACACCTTCAATTATGGGTTCGGCATCGAGGTACAGACCGGCAGCAGCCTCGACACCACGCTGCCCCAGGGCCGCACC
>CAYTPH010000152.1:3942-7047 GCA_964439635.1 uncultured Terriglobales bacterium | reverse complement strand
CCGGCCATGAAATCGAGCACGTTGATGGAGCGCAGGATCTCGCCGCGGGACTCGTTCACGGTCTTGCCCTCCTCGCGGGTGAGGAGCAGGGCCAGTTCCTCCATGCGTTCGGTCATGATCTGCGCGGCGCGGGCGATGATCTTGCCGCGCAGCGGCGCTGGAGTCGCCTTCCAGGCGGGGAAGGCGGCAGCAGCAGCGGCGATGGCAGCCTTGGTCTCTTCCCGGGTGGAGAGCGTGACCACGCCGATGACTTCGTCGTGGTCGGCGGGATTGCGGCGCTCCTTCTCCCGCCCGCTGGACGACTGCACCCAGCGTCCGTTCACGAAGTTCATCGCGTACTTGACGGCAGTGCCTGTGGCGATGGTCATGAGGTTCTCCTTTGGTCCCTCTAGCGGTGCGCGGCCACGGCCGCCCCGGCGTGGACGGCGGCGAGTGCCTCGTCGAGGATATGGATGGCCTCGTCCACGTCAGCCTTGGAGATGTTCAGCGGCGGCGACATGCGAATGACGTTCCCGTAGAGGCCGCCCTTGCCGATCAGCAGGCCCCGGCGGCGGCACTCCTCCATCAATTGCGCAGTCTCCTGGGGCGCCGGCTCCTTCGTCGTGCGGTCCTTGACCAGCTCCAGGCCCTGCATCAGTCCCATGCCACGGACGTCGCCGAGGACCGGATGCTTGCGCTGCAGGTCTTCCAGACCGGCACGGAAGTAGGCGCCGACGGTTGCGGCGTTGTCCATCAGCCGGTCCTCCTCGATCACCTGGATGGTGGCACGAGCCGCGGCGGAGGAGACCGGGTTGCCGCCGAAGGTGGAGATCTGCATCCCCTTGAAGCTGCCGGCGATGTCGTCGGTGGTCAGCGTCACTCCGATGGGAGCGCCGTTGGCCAGGCCCTTGGCGGCGGTGATGATGTCGGGAGTCACCTCCCAGTGCTCGATGCCGAACCACTTCGTGCCGGTGCGTCCCCAGCCGGTCTGCACCTCGTCGGAGATGAACAGGCCGCCGTACCGCTTCACGATGGTGAAGGCCATCTTGAAGTACTCCTTCGGCGGAGTGACGAAACCGCCCAGGCCCTGGATGGGTTCGGCGATGAAGGCGGCGACCTGCCCGGAGGTAGTGGTCTGGATGACGGCCTCCACGTCCTGCGCACAGGCCACGCCGCAGTCGGGATAGGTCTTGCCCAGCGGGCAGCGGTAGCAGTACGGGTTCATGGCGTGCACGATACCGAAGCCCATGGGCAGCGACTTGCGCCAGGTGTTCTGGCCGGTGAGCGACTGCGCCAACTGGGAGCGGCCGCTGTAGCCGTGGCGCAACGCCACGACCTCGTAGCTGCCGGTGTGCACGCGGGCCAACTGGACGGCGGTCTCGTTGGCCTCGGTGCCGCTGTTGGTGATGTAGGTGCGGGTGATGTCGCCGGGAGTGATCCGCGCCAGCTTCTCCGCCAGGGCGACAATGGCCTCGTTGGGAAAGAGCGTGGAGGCGTGTTGCAGCCGGTCCACCTGCTCTTTGACCTTCTGGGTGACCCGGGGATTGCAGTGGCCGACGGAGATGGTGACGATGCCGCCGAAGAAATCCAGGTACTTGTTGCCCAGGGCATCCCAAAGATGCTGCATGGAGGCATGGTCGGTGACCAACGGCTGTTCGAAATAAGTGCTGACCGAAGGGAACAGGTAGCGCCTGAATCCGTCGATGATTTCCTTGTTGTTCATTTCTGTCTCCAGGATGAAACCTAGTCCGCGGCGGCGCTGCGGCCCGCCTGCGCGGTCAGCGGGGCGTAGCTGTCGGGGCGGCGGTCGCGGAAGAACTGCCAGACTTTGCGGACTTCCTCGATCATGTCGAGGTCGAGGTCGGCCACCAGCACCTCGTCTTGGTCGCGGCTGGCCTGGGCGATGATCTTGCCCCGTGGGTTACAGAAGTAGCTCTTACCGTAGAACTCCCCGATGCTCCACGGCTTCTCTACGCCCACGCGGTTGATGGCGCCGACGAAGTACCCGTTGGCCACGGCGTGCGCCGGCTGCTCCAGTTCCCACAGGTATTCCGAGAGCCCGGCGACGGTGGCGGAGGGGTTGAACACCACCTCGGCCCCGTTCAGCCCCAGGATGCGCGCGCCCTCGGGGAAATGGCGGTCGTAGCAGATGTACACCCCGACCTTGCAGTAACGGGTCGGGAAGACGGGATAGCCGGTATCGCCGGGCGTGAAGTAGAACTTCTCCCAGAACCCGGGGTGACAGTGCGGGATATGGTGTTTTCGATACTTGCCCAGGTAGCGTCCGTCGGCGTCGATCACCGCGGCGGTATTGAAATACAGCCCCGGCATCTCCACTTCATAAATCGGGACCACGATGGCCATCTTGTGCTTGGCGGCAAGCTTCTGCATCAGGCGGACGGTGGGGCCGCCGGGGACCTTCTCGGTCAGCTCGTACCAGCGGGAGTTCTGCTCGGCACAGAAGTAGGGACCGTAGAAGAGTTCCTGCAGGCAGAGGACCTGGGTACGCTTCTTGGCGGCCTGGGCGATCAGCCGCAGATGCTTGGCCAGCATCGCTTTCTTGATGGCGGCCAGGGGGCGATCGGGTGGGAGCGGGCTTCCCGCTTGGATCAGGCCACAGCGCACGTACCGCGGCATCAGCTCCTCCAGAGGGGCGACACTATACCGCAGGGGCCCGCAGCCTGGCTATCCGGCGCCCCGGGGACAGACCTCATCCATCGCAAGTGTCGCTGAATCAGCCTGGTTTCGCGAGCGAAGTTTGTGTGAAGCCGGAGGAGGATTAAGGGCGCACTGACGCGTCCACAAGATTCCGGGGGTGTCTTTTCAGTGCTTCCGAGCTTCATTCATGTCCGCGCAACTCGTTGACAAAATACATAGTTAACCGACTTGGGAGCGCAGTTTCTCCGCGATGGCCGTCCGGCGCTCGCCGGCGACCTTCCAGTGAACCCCAGCGGAGGGCTGAAATCCTTCGGCCACCCGGTGGGTGCCACGGGCGTGCGCATGATTTACGAGATCGTCACCCAGCTGCGGCCAACCTGGGCGGTCCGGGGGCGCTCTCCTGCGTGGTCATTCTCGGCCGGGAACACTAGGCCGCGGCGCGACATCCCCTGGCGCGAGCTTGGCGCG
>CAYTPH010000152.1:0-3932 GCA_964439635.1 uncultured Terriglobales bacterium | reverse complement strand
CACTCTCCAAGAGCCGCGTCCAGCGCGGTTCTTCGCTGCGGAGTAAGGGGTCCCTACGCACCCCGGCGTGACCAATGTCACACTGATGTGTGATGTAGAGGATTGACCCCTCGCTCGTTTCCATCCTATAAGCCCGCAAATTGTTCACCTCCAGGTGAACAAAAACCTGTCGCGGCGAGGGATGGCATGAGCAGACGGTCCCGGGGCCCCTTGCGAATCATCCTGGCGGCGGTGGTCACCGCCGCATTGCTGGCGTGTCCGGCATACGGACAGACGCTGGCCAGCGTAAACGTCACCGTCCAGGACCCCGCGGGAGCGATGGTGCGGGCGGCGAAAGTGGTGCTACGCAGCACGCAGACCGGCTTCCAACGGTCGGTGGAGACCGCCGAGAGCGGCACCGCGCAGGTGCTAAACGTGCCTCCCGGCGAGTACGAGCTGCGGGTGGAAGCGGGCGGCTTCCGCCCCAACGTCCGTCCCATTCACTTGGAGGTAGGCCAAGTCGCCTCCGCCACGGTGACGCTGGTCATCGCCGCGAGCACTGAGGTCAGCGTCTCGGCGGAAGTCGAGGGCGTGGATACCTACAAGTCGCAGATCAGCGAGGTGCTGGCGGAGCGGCAGATCGAGACCCTCCCCATCAAGGGCCGCAACTTCATCGACTTCGTGATGCTGACGCCCAAGGTCACGCTGGGCAACAGCACCTCTGTCGGCAGCCAGGCGCCGTTCACCGAACAGACGCCCAAGCTCAGCTTCTCCGGCGTGCGGGAGACGCACTCGGTGCTGATCACCCTGGACAACGTGGACTACACTACCGGCCTGAGCGGGTTGCAGCGCGCCTCGCCGGCGCAGGATTGGGTGCGCGAATTCCGTGCCGTGACCGGCACCTACGACTCCGACGTGGGCCGCACGCTGGGGGGCACGGTGAACTCGGTGACCAAGTCGGGCACCAACGACGTCCACGGGCAGTTCTACGAGTTCTTCCGCAACAACGAGCTCAACGCCAAGAACCCGCTGGCCTCCGACCCCAAGGACACGCTGCGCATGAACCAGTTCGGGGCGTTCATCGGCGGGCCCATCGCAAAGGACAAGGCCTTCTTCTTCGCCGGCTACGAAGGCCAGCGACGCGGGCAAGCGGCGCGGTACTCCAGCTTCATCAATACCTTCATCGAGTCCGCGCCCGGCTGCCCGGTGCTGGCGCCGGGGATCCCCCCGGCTCCGGGGTGCGTCAGCATCAACGCCACCAAGCGTTTCTTCGACCTGCAGCCGGAAGACTTGCGCTCGGTCCTGATGGTGAACAACTACGACAAGCTGATCGGGAAGCTGGACTACCAGATCAGCTCCGCCACCACTCTGACCACCCGCTACCTGTTCTCCGACGAGCGCAACCACAACAGCCCGGGAGCGCCTCCGGGGCTGGGCCTGCCCAGCACCTTCCGCGACAACCCCATCCGCGACCAGTCGGTGGCCGCCGACATCATCCACACCTTCTCCAACACCCTGACCGGCGACACCGTGCTGCAGTTCGGCCGCCGCACGTTCCACCTGGATCCCATCGGGGCGGGCCGCGAACCCTTCATGGCCATCCCCAACCTGGTGCAGTCGGGGGGACCGGTGGGCAGCTTCACCTTCTACCAGGAGACCCGGCTGCAGGTGGCGGAGAACATCAGCTGGGCGCTGGGGCGGCACACCCTGAAGTTCGGCGCCGAGTTCCACAATCTCTGGAACAGCACCAAGTCGCCGATGTTCACCCCCGGCGTGTCGGTGTTCGAGCCCGACGGTTACTTCGGCGTGGGATTGTACCCGCAACCGACCGCCGTGGTGTTCTACTTCGCCATGCCGCGTTCGCTCTACGAGAGCGGCACCCCGCTGATCGCGCGCGGCAATGACTGGGAGTCGAGCCTGCTGCCGCCGACCGCCCAATTCGAGGAGTTCGACGCCGCCAGCTCGGCCCAGTTCCAGCGCCGCATCTTCGGCATTTACCTCCAGGACCAGTGGCGGGTGACGCCAAGGTTCGTCCTCACCCTGGGACTGCGCTACGACCTGGAGACGCGGCCCTTCTCCGACCGCGGCTGGTACCAGAGCGACAACAACAACTTCCAGCCCCGCATCGGCTTCGCCTTCGCCTTTAACGACAAGACAGTGCTGCGGGGCGGCGCCGGCATCTACACCGGGCCGTTCAACTGGAGCGAACTGGTGGGCACCACCACCGCCTTCGGCCCCATCACCGGCTACATGAACAACCCCAACGTGCCGGCGTTCGTGAATCCCAGCCAGAGCCTGGTGGACCTGGCCTACTACGGTCCGGTCGGGCTGCCGCCGGGGCCCTTCACCTCCGGCCCGGCGTTCGACGCCTTCGTCCGCACCGGGACCTATCCGGCCCTGGGCAGCCTGCTGGGGTTCTCGCACGGCTTCACCACGCGCGACTTCCCCAATCCCTACGCGGAGAACGCCAGCCTGCAACTGGAGCGCAGCCTGGGGCGCGACGTACAGGTGTCCATCGGGTACTCGTTCATGCATGCGCTGAAGCTGCACTACTTCGGCCATGCCAACGCGGCTCCGTGCGTGGCGGTGAGCCCGTTCTGCCCGACGGGGGCGACGCTGCCCAACGGCAAGCCGGCGCTGCAGCCGGCAGACCTGAACTTCGGCTTCGCTTTCCTGGACAGCCCGGAGGCGTACTCGATCTACCACGGCGGGTTCGTGACCGTGAACAAGCGGTTCCGCAACCACTTCAGCTTCAACGCCAACTACACCTGGTCGAAGTCCATCGACAACCAGACCACCATCCAGTTCGCCACCGGTCCGCAGAACTACCTGCGGAAAGAGGAGGAGCGCGGGGTCTCGGACAACCACGTGGGGCACCGGCTGGTGGCGACGGCGCTGTTCGAGTCACCCTCCAAGAACGCGATCCTGCGCGACTGGAGCTTCGGGTTGACGGAGACCGTCCAGAGCGGGCGCTACCAGCCCGTGCTGGTGGGTTTCGACGTGAACGGCGACGGCTTCCCGTTCTCCGACCGCGTCGGGCTGCTGGGCCGCAACAGCTACCGCGGCGACGCCTTCCGCTCCACCGACATCCGCGTGGAGCGCGGCCTGCCCTTCACCGCCGGCAGCCGCGAGGTCCGCACTACCTTCAGCCTGGAGGTCTTCAACCTGTTCAACCGCACCAACGTGCTGGACGTGGATAACATCTACCTGGGACCCGACCTGGTCGGGCCCGAACCGACACACTACGGCGACGGGGTGGGCGGCGCCATCCCCCAGTCGGGGTTCGGCCGGCCGCGCAGCATCGCCGACATGCGACAACTCCAACTTTCCGTGAGGTTCAGCTTCTAGAAGGGGATATCTTGGGACCGGTCCAGGGAACCAGCGCAAGGCACAGGACGTGTGGGGTCGCGGCAGCGAGTGCGACCTGCACGTCCTGGGTCCGTCAGGAGGCAAGGTCATGACCTTTGCCGTGAAACAGTTTGTGCAGCCGGCCAGCGGCCGCGAGGTGGTCGAACTGCTGGCGAAGCACGGAGACAAGGCACTGTTGCTGGGCGGCGGGACGCTCATCCACGGTCTGGCCGCCCGCGGCGTGCTGCGGCACACGGAAGTGCTCATCGACCTGCAAAAGGCCGGGCTGCAGTACGTGCGGGAAGAGGCCGCTGCGGGTGCGGCGGCGAGCGGCAGCGCTCAGCCGGGCAAGCTGGCGCCTGGCTGGGCGCTGGCCGTGGGTGCGGCCACGACCATGACCGACTTGGCGGCCAGCGCGGCGGTGCAGGCGCCCGCCTTCGCCGCTATCGCCGACGCGCTGCGCTACCCGCCGGCGCAGATCCGCAACGTCGCCACCGTGGGCGGCTGCGTCGCCAGCGCCAACCCGCTCTTCGACCTGCCCATCGCGCTGTTGGCGCTGGATGGCACGGTGCAGACGCTGGGGCCGGGGGGCGCCCGCGACATCA
>CAYTPH010000151.1:0-7092 GCA_964439635.1 uncultured Terriglobales bacterium | reverse complement strand
CGGCGAAATACTGCAGCACGCCCTGCGCGCGGAAGAATGTGACCATCTGGCGGTATCCCAGGTTCTCCAGCACGGCGTAGAGCACCAGGATGACCACGTGCCGCATCTTGGGATAGCGGTGGAGCGTGGTCTCCTCCAGCAGCACCGACCCGACGGAGAGCAGCGTGCCGTACCCCACCGCCAGGAACATCAGCAGCAGGAAGAGGGAGAACGGCATGGCGCCGATCAAGAAGGAGAACGGGATCAGGATGGTGCCCGCGGCCTCGATGACGCAGCCGATGGCCTCTACGTAAGCATGAAAAGGCACGCTCAACATGCCCAGCATGCCGTAGCGGGGCGAGCCGATCATCTGGTTGTGCTTCATCACCGTCTGCATCAGGCCCAGCTGCCAGCGGCGCCGCTGCCGCGCCAGCATGGAGATGCTGTGCGGCGCCTCCGTCCAGCAGATGGGATCGGTGGTGAACACCATGCGGTACTTCCACTTCTTCTGCCGGTAGAAGCGGTGCAGGGTGGCGATCATGTCCACGTCTTCGGTGACGGTGTCGGTGCTGAAGCCGCCCGCCTGGACGACGGAGTCGCGGTGCAGCAGGCAGAAGGCGCCCGAGGTGATGAAGGTGGCGTGCAGGAAGTTCCAGCCCGGGCGGCCGAAGAGGAAGGTGCGGATGTACTCCACCACCTGGCAACGCTCCAGCCAGGAATTGGGCAGGTCGATGGCGGCGATGCCGCCGGGCGAGAGGGTGCAGCCGTTGGCGATGCGCACCACCCCGCCGCTGACGATGGTGTTGGTCTGCGAGTGCATCACCGGCGCCATCAGGCGCAGCAGCGCGTCACGCTCGATGATGGTGTCGGCGTCCACGGTGCAGAAGTAGGGGCTGCGCGCCATGTTCACGCCCACGTTTAAGGCGTCCGACTTGCCGCCGTTGGGCTTGGTGATCACCAGCAGCTCGGGCCGCTCCGGGTTGTGATAGAAGGCGGCCGGCATCTGTGCCGGCAGCGTCGGCCGGTAGATGAGGTCCATCTTCAACAGCTGGAACTGCTCGATGAGGCGGTGCAGAGTGTCGTCGGTGGAGCCGTCGTCCACCACGATGATCTCCTTCTCCGGGTAGTTCAGCTCCATCAGGGAGAGCACCGTCTGCACGATGCCGCGTTCCTCGTTGAAGGCAGGGATGATCAGCGCGACCGGAGGAGTGACCGGAGAGTCCGTGAGGTCGCCATAGCCCGTCTTGGCGGCGAACTTGGCGTGCAGGGTCACCGAGTACAGCGACAGCACCATCAGCACCGTGTACACCGAGTTGGTGGCGATGAAATAGAGCAGGATGATGGTGTTGGCGTAATCGAAGAGATGGAGGAGCACGCTGTTCATCAGGAGGTCCCCGCGGCTTTGGTGGAGATCTTCTGCAACAGGAACCCCGCGCGCGCGCCCAGGGCGGTGCTGTCGGTCTCGTAGAGGAACTGCAGCGCCTCCACCAGTTCGGGCGTCGGCGCCACCGACAGGGCGTCCAGCAGCAGCAGGCGCGGCTCCGTCTGGGGCAGCGTCAGAACGGCGTTCATCGGCAGCGACGTCTTGCCCATGGCGGCGAGCTTCTTGCAGACCGCCAGCGCCAGTTCGGCGTCGGCGCCGCCGGAGGAGAGCGCGGCCAGCAGGTCGCGCATCAGGCCGGTGCGCTGGATCTCGTCCGCGATCTGCTCGCTGGCGTACTGGTCCTTGGTAGAGAGGAACTCCTTGTACAGCCGGTTGGTGGCCAGCGGGCCCAGCGCCGCCAAGGCCCGGACCGCGGCCTCGCGGACCCGCCAGCGTGTGTCCCCGACACGCTCCACCAGGTCGGGTTGCAGTTCGGCGTAGTAGCGGTCGGCGGCGGAGCGGACCGCGTGCAGGCGCACGAAATCGCTGGGGTCGGCTAGCAGCTTGCGCAGGGCCTTGACGGCGGCCGCGTCGCGGAAATGGCGGACTACGGCGGCGCTGCGCGCGCGCACGTCGGCCGAGTCATCATTCACCAGCTTCTCCATGAACAGCGTGTACAGCTGGGGCGGAAAGTCGTTCTTGTTCAGCAGCCCGTGCTCGGCATGGCGCGAGGAGATCTCGCGCACCACATCCACCAGGAAGAACCGCAGTTGCGGGTCGGCGTGCTCCAGGAACGGCAGGAAGTGGTGCAGGTCGCGCAGTTCGTAGGAGACCAGCGCCGCCTTGGCCGAACGGGTCGAGACCGAACCGGGGTCGCGAAGGGCCTTGCGCAACTCCTCCACGATGAGCGGCACCGCTTCCGGATGGCGGTTGCGCCCCATGGCGGTGATGGCCACGCGTCGTACCTCCGCCGAGGGGTCGCGTAACGCTTCGGCCAAAAACACCTGTGCGTAGCCAGGTTCCAGGCGGCCCAGGTGGTCCACCGCGATCATCCGCGGAACGGCGAACACCCGCATGCGGCGGAACGGTTCGAGCAGCCGGGCGCCGCGGAGGGGCCGCAGGTTCGGCATCTCCTGGCGCATCGAGGCGAGCACCAGCGGCTTGGCCCTTCTGCGGCCGAAGGCTTCGCGCGCCCAGCGGTCCACGAAGCCCAGGGCGAAGAACAGTTCCGACACCGGTTGTGCGCTGGCGGGACTGGCGCCGGCCAGCAGGAGCTCCTGCAGGGCGTCGACCTCGGCTTTCGTGGTGGCTTCGCGGAAAACATCGCGGGCGTGCTCCACCGACAAATGGTTCTCAAGAAAGGCCGCCACCGGCTCGGCATAGCGAGTGCGCGCAGCGTCCTTGCTCTCGAAGTAGCGCCTGCGGGCCACGCGCCGGTAGAACATGAGGCAAAGAAACAGCGCGTTGATCCCCAGCACCATGGCGATCAGCCACAGCACCAGCCCGGCTAGGTCCTCGATGCGGAACACAAGACTCGCTTTCCAGTGGTCAAGAGGGCGTGATCCTCCTCGCGCTCACACCTTCGAGAACACGCGGAGAAGCGCGGCTGGAGGGGAACCGCAAGAATATATCAGAGCCGCTGCACACTGGCGGGCCGCGCAGCGGGCTTTTTCGCACCCGGAAGGCGTACTGCGGCGGACTACTGGGGAACGACCTGGAACCGGACTGGCATGTTCACTGCCCCGAAGTTCGTCTTGCGGTTGCGGCGCAGCAGGTTGATAGAGGCCTGGTCGCTCGCCCAGAAGCCGGGGTAGCCGGGGATGTCGGCCGGGTTCGAAGTCAGCAGCCAAGTGTTGCCGGTACGGTAGGCGGCCAGCGCCGGATAGGCCAGCTCGTAGGTGTTGCCGCCGTAACGGAACTGCAGCGAGGTCTGCACCTGGGCCGTGGTGCCGTCGCCCATGCTCATGAAGGGCCCGTAAAAGTTCACGCCGTAGAGGTCGACCTCGGCGTTGAACTCGGCGGGCAGTCCCGTCCGCTGCCAGGCGAGGGAGGCGGGATCGAACTTCAAGTGCAGCCGGCGCGGCGTGTTGTAGGTGATCAGCACCACGTTCTTGCCCTTCACGCCGAAGTAGCAGCGTACCCCCTCAGCACCGTTGGAGTAGAAGGCGCTGCTGTCCTCCGACACCCCCGCGCCCGTGCTGGAAAGATTGGGCAGGAACGTCGCATTCAGGGTGATGTTGCTGGCGGCGTACAGCCCAAGACCAAGGGCCAGAACCAGGACCACAACCACGAAGCTGCGCAGGCGCATGGACATTCTCTCGGGGTCAGAATATGGGGGGAACATCATTGTGCTCTCCTGCCGCCCCTGCCGTCAATCGCCATCGACCGGACCCCAGTCTCCCGTCGTCTCGGCGGCGGCTTGGGCGATGGCGGCGGGTGTCCCCAGGTCGCGCCAGGCGTAGGCGTCCGCGGGAAATCCCAGGATGCGCTCGCCCTCGGCGGCCAGACGCGCGTAGACGTCGATGATGGAGAAGGCTCCCTGCTCGGTCATCAGCGTAAGCAGCCGCGGAGAGATGACGTGAATGCCGCAGAAAGCGGCCGGCTGGAAAGCCCCGGGGTCGCCGCCCGCCGGCTGCCTGCCTTGAAAGCGGCCCTCGGAGTCGAACAGCAGCGGCCGTGAGGTGGTCCGGCGCTGCACCGCCAGTGTGGCCAGCGCACCCCGCGCAGCATGCCACTGCGCCATCGCCGCCAGGTCGATGGTGCTGATCACGTCCACGTTGTGGAGTAGGAACGGCTCGGGATCGCCACGGAAGAACCAGGCAGCCTTCCGCAGGCCGCCGCCGGTATCGAGCAACTCCGGCTCGTGCGAGATCTCGATCCGCAGGCCGAAGTTGCCGCGCGCTCGCAGGTATTCCGTCACCTGGTCGGCGAAGTGGTGCACGTTCACGATCACCTCGCGCACCCCAGCTTCGCGCAGGCGGGTGAGCGCGATCTCCAAAAGCGTGCGCCCCGCCACTTCCACCAAAGCCTTGGGGCGCGTATCGGTGAGCGGACGCAGCCGCGTGCCCAGCCCGGCCGCCAGCACCATCGCCTTCACTGGCCCGCGTTCTCCAACTCGAGATGGCGCACCTGGACGTTCAGCCCGTTGTGGCTGCCCAGGTGCCTGGCCAGTTGTTCCGCCAGGTACACCGAACGGTGCTGCCCGCCGGTGCACCCGAACGACACCATCAGGTTCTTGAAGCCGCGCTCCTGGTATGCGCGGACGCTGGCGTCCACCAAGGAATACACGCTCTCCAGGTACCGGCGCACGCTCTCGTGTTTCTCCAGGTATTCGACCACGCAGGCGTCCTTGCCGCAGAAGGCTTGGTAACGCTCTTCCCGGCCGGGATTGGGGATGGCGCGGGCGTCGAAGACGAACCCCCCGCCGTGCCCGGTATCATCCGGCGGCACTCCGCCGCGGTGATAGGAGAAACTGAAGATGCGCACCGTGAGCTGCTCCGCCTCGGCCGCCACCTGCTTCAGCTTCGCCGACTCGGCCATGCTCCGAAACGCCGCCATCAGCGCCGGCAATTCGATCGGCAGCGCCGTGTTCCGCAGCAACCAGCGCAGGTTCTCCAGCGCGTAGGGGACGCTCTGCAGGAAATGCGTCTTGCGCTCGTAGAAGCCGCGGAAACCGTACGCACCCAGCGCCTGCATGATGCGCACGTAGACGTAGGCGTAGTAGTGGCGCAGGAAGGCGTCGCGGTCGAGCTTGCGGAAGCGTCCCAGCGCGCGCAGGTACTCCCCGAGGAGCTCCTCGCGCAGCTCCGGCGGCAGGTCCGCCTTGGCGTCGTAGAGCAGCGAGGCGATGTCGTACTGCAGCGCTCCCTTGCGGCCGCCCTGGTAGTCCAGGAACCAGGGTTCGCCCTCGCGCAGCATGATGTTGCGCGACTGGAAGTCGCGGTACAGGAAGTAGTCGCAGTCCGCGCTCAGCAGGAAGTCGGTGAGGCGGTCAAAGTCGTCCTGCAGCGCCTGCTCGTTGAACGGCACCCCCGCCAGCTTCAAGAAGTAATACTTAAAGTAGTTCAGGTCCCAGGCGATGGACTGGCGGTCGAAGCTGGCCCGCGGGAAGCAGAGCCCGTGATCCAGGTCGCGCGCCGCCTCCACCTGGAACCGCGGAAGCACGGCCACCACCTTGCGGTAGGCGCCCACCACGGCGGGGTCGATCCGGGAGCCGTCACGGTGCGAGGAGAGGAACTCGAACAGGGTCAGGTCGCCGAGGTCCTCCTCCAGGTACGCCCCGCGCGGCAAGTCCTCGGCGTAGATCTCCGGGACGGGAAGCCCGTGGCGGCGGAAGTGGCGTGACAGCCCGATGAAGGCGGCATTCTCCTCCGACACGCCGTAGAGGACGCCGATCGCCGACTGGCGCTCGTTGGCCAGGCGTACGAGCGTCCGCCCGGAGCCGCCCAACTTTCCCTGCAGGGGCTGCACCCGGTCCGCCGGGGCGCCGAAGCGCCGCTCGAAGAGCTGTCTCAGGATCTCCATCGCCACCGTGCAGCGATTCTACATCCACCCGCCGGACGCTCCCCTGCTGCTCCCGCGCCGCGGTCCGATGTTTTCCACAAGCGGGGGAACCAGACACTTGCGTTTTGCAAGCGACTCCGTATAATGGCGCGGTTTTGTCTTACCGCTCCCAACCCAGGCGCCGCTCGGGATGTCCCGTGAGCATCTCGCTGGAGAGGATCGGCGACCGCTGGTCGCTGCTCATCGTGCGCGACCTCATGGTCCGCGGCTTGCGCACCTTTCGCGACTTCCAGCGCTCGGGCGAAGGCATCGCCAGCAACATCCTGGCCGACCGCCTGCGCCGCCTCCGGGCCGCCGGTATCCTGGTGGCGGAGCGCGAGGCCCGCGACGCCCGCCAGGTGAACTATCGCCTCACTCAGAAAGGCATCGACCTGGCGCCCGTGCTGCTCGACCTGCTCGTCTGGGCGGCGCGGCATGAGAAGACCCGCGCCTCCTGCGCGCTCATCGAGCACATGGCCAGCCACCGCGAGCAGGTGCTCGAAGAAGTGCGCCGCCGCTGGCGCGACCGCGACCCGACTCCCTTCTTACCCGGTTCCGCTCTCGTACAACGTCCGCAACGACAACCTGTCACAACCCAACGTAAAGGAGACAGAATCACATGAGCACCAAGCCGACTCACGAACAGGCACAACTGCACCTCCAGGTCTTCGATCAGCGCCGTGAGGCCCGCTTGCGCCAGGCGCGCGACTGGTTCTTCAAGAACTACTTCGTCGAGAGCGTCGACGAAGCCATGCGCGTCGCACCCATGGGCTCGGAGCAGGGGGCCTTCACGATGATGGTGCTCAGCTACTGGGAGCAGGCCTGCGCCCTGCTCAACCACGGCCTGCTGCACGAGGAGCTCTTCTTCCAGACCAGCGGGGAGTTCTTCGGCGTATGGGAACGCGTGAAGCCGGTGATCGCGGAGTTCCGCAAGCAGTGGGTCTATCCCCCGTTCCTCCAGAACATGGAGCAGGCGGCGCAACGGTACGAGACCTGGATCGAGAACCGCGCACCCGGCCACATTGCCGCGATGCGCGACTTCATGAAACAGATGCGTCCCAAGACCGCAACCGCAGCTTAGACCGGACGGAGCCTGCGGCCTGCGCGGCCGCAGGCTCCTCCCCATAACCAGTCCTGACCAACAGGAAGGAGCAAGGATGAGCAAGGTACGCGTTCTGGTCGGCACCCGCAAAGGAGCCTTCATACTC
>CAYTPH010000150.1:0-7127 GCA_964439635.1 uncultured Terriglobales bacterium | reverse complement strand
ACTTCATGCAGTGGGTGATCCCGGCGATGGTGGCGCGAGAGATCCTTGTGCGACAGCGCGTGGTTCGCGGCCGCGGCTGGCTGTTCTACATCTGCGTTTCGATCGCGCTGAGCATCTCGGCGGCCTACGAGCTGGTGGAGTGGATCGCCGCGGAGCTGAGCGAGACCGGCGCCGCCGATTTCGTGGGCATGCAGGGCGACGTCTGGGACGCGCAGAAGGACATGACCATGGCCACGCTGGGCGCCATCTTCTCCCAGCTCCTGCTGGGACGGATGCACAGCAACCAGATGCGACGGTTATCCGGCGCCGGAATCGAATAACCCATGCTGCAGATCCTCCAGGCGGAGACGGCCGAGCACATCCGGCAGGCCCGCGAACTCTTCCAGGAGTATGGCGCGTCGCTCAGCTTCAACCTGTGCTTCCAGAGCTTCGACCAGGAATTGGCGCGGCTGCCCGGCGAATACGCGCCGCCGGCCGGAAGACTGCTGCTGGCGCAGTGGGAGGGGAAGCTGGCCGGCTGTGGCGCGCTGCACCAGCTGGAGAACGACGTCTGCGAGATGAAGCGGCTGTACGTGCGACCGGAGTTCCGCGGCAAGCGCCTGGGGCTGGAGCTGGCGCAACGATTGATCGACGAAGCCCGGCAGAGCGGCTACTCGCGCATGCGCCTGGACACCATCGCCGGACAGATGGACGACGCCATCCGGATGTACCGCAGGCTGGGGTTCCAGGAGATCGCGCCTTATCGCCCCAATCCCATTCCGGGAGCGCTGTACATGGAACTGGAGCTCGCGGCTGCTCACAAGGAACGGTGACGGCCGGCCTTGCCTTTCGTCTAACCAGGAGTAGCATTCTGCGAAAAGGGGAGGCGCGCCATGGCTACCCCCGCCATCAGCGTCCGGACCGTCCGGGGTGTGACGGTCATCCGTGTTCACGGCCCACTGACCTTGGGCCACTCCGCACTCGAGGAACTGCGCGCGCTGTGCGCCGAGCTGTGCCAGCGCGATTCCCTGGACGTGGTGCTGGACCTGGGCGGGGTGACCGCCATCGATTCCAGCGGCATCGGCACGCTGCTGCACGGCTATGCCGCCGCCCGTGAACGCGGAGGCAGTTGCAAGCTGGTGAACGTGGGCCGCTTCCCGCGCGAAGTGCTGGAATTGGTGGGGCTGATGCAGGTCTTCGAGACCTACAACGACGAAGGAGAAGCGCTCGCCAGCTTCGCCGCATGAGTCCGGAACTCCCGTTCCGGAACCCCGGGAAAATGTAGAAATTTGTGCTTGCGCGTGGGGGGTACTCTGATTACTATGCAGGCACCTCCCCAGGCGCTGTCAGCGTTTTCTTCACATGAACATCGGCGAGACCATCCGCAACTATCGCCTGCAAAAAGGCATGTCGCAAGGCGACATCGAGAAGCGCACGGGGTTGCTGCGCTGCTACCTGTCGCGGGTGGAGAACGGCCACACCATCCCCTCGCTGGACACGCTGGCCAAGATCGCCAGCGCCATGGAGCTGCCGCTGGCGCAGTTCTTCGCCGACCGCGACGAGGACAACGGGCAGCACAAGAACATCCCGCAGCTCAGCGAGGATGAGATCCGCTTCCTGTCGCAGATCCGCCGCTACTCTTCCAGCCTGAACGACAGCGACCGCAAGCTGGTGCTGGCCATGGTGAAGAAGATGGCGGCCAGCGGGAAGTAGTGCCTAGTGCATAGTGCCTAGTTCCCAGGCTGCGCCTCTTTCGAAACTTCCCGCTGGGCCCAGCTTTGCAATCGGGACGCTTGTCGAGAGGCGATCCGCTTTCTCAGCACCTGCTTGGCAAGGTCTTTGCTGAAGGCCAACTCTCCGGCCGCGAGGTGCGGGAGGGCGGCGGAACCGTGGTATATTCCGCTTCTCGGAACTTCCCCGCCGCCCGGCGGGCGCAAGGGGGCGACCATGACCATCGACGAGGAAATCAACCTCCTCGAAGAGAGCTTGCGCCGCCTGAAGATCGAGTACGACGTCTATTTCGGCGGCGGCGCCAAGCAGCCCCCCAACGACACCTTGTGGCGCGTCCAGACCCTGCTCAAGAAATACCAGGACGGGCACAAGATGAACTTCGCCCAGCGCTTCCGCTACAACACCATCGCGCAGCGCTACGCGCTGTTCAGCGACCTGTGGCGGCAAAAGTTGAAGATCAAGGAAGAGGGCTACCGCCGGCCGCAGGACGCGCTGCTGGGGGTGGGCGGGGTACGGACGGCGGAAGAGCACGCCGCCGCCGAGGCCCTGGAAGAAGGCACCGCCCAGGAAGCTTCCAAGCCATTCAGCGTCCACTTCGCCGATGCCGACGCCGAGCACGACCGGGTGCAGAAGCTGTTCGAGGCCATGGTCGAGGCCCGCAAGAAGGCCGGCGACGCGGGCGTGAGCGGGGCCAACTTCGATTCCTTCAAAGCCTTCGTCAAGAAGAAGACCGAGCAGATCCGCAAGGACTACGGCTGCCACGCCGTCGAGTACTCGGTGGAGATGGAAGGCGGGCAGGTGCGGCTGAAGGCGAAGGCGAAGACCTAGTACCCAGTTGCCGGTTGCCAGTTGTTGAGGTGAGGAGCTGATGGGCACTTTCGCCATCATTTGGATAGCGCTCGTGGTCGTCGCGTCCGTTTACATCATGGCCCGCTATCCAGAGTACCGGAACTGGGATGGCTGGCGTTTGATGTTCGACACGAAGATACGCACCCTCTTTGGTGACAAGCCGCCGGAGAGGCCGCACACTCCCACCAAGTTGAATTGAGCTACTCCCGGCACCGGCGGACCGCTCCCGCTATAATCGTTCGTTTCCTTAATCCCTTCCAGTGAGGCCGTGTGGCGAAGGCGCAGCGCGCTCTCCTGAGTGTCACCGACAAGACCGGGTTGGTGGAGTTCGCCCGCAGGCTGGCCAAGCTGGGAGTGGAGCTGGTCTCGACCGGGGGCACGGCGAAGCTGCTGCGGGACGCAGGCATCGCGGTGCGCGATATCTCCGACCTGACCGGCTTCCCCGAGATGCTGGACGGGCGGGTGAAGACGCTCCATCCCAAGGTGCACGGCGGCATCCTCCACATCCGCGACAACCAGGAGCACCGCGCCGCGGTGGCCAAGCACGGCATCCAGCCCATCGACCTGGTGGTGGTGAACCTCTACGAATTCGAGAAAGCCGCAGCCAGGCCGGGCGTGACGGTGGAGGAGCTGATCGAGAACATCGATATCGGCGGCCCGTCGATGGTGCGCTCCGCCGCCAAGAACTTCCGGGATGTCGCCGTGGTGACCTCGCCGGCGGATTACGGCGCCGTCATCGAGGAGGTGGAGAGCTCGGGCCAGGTGTCCTTGGGGACCAGGTGGCGGCTGGCGCAGAAGGCCTTCGCGACCACCGCGGCCTACGACGCGGCCATCGCGTCGACCCTGGAGCGGGTGGCGAGCGGGAGCCGCGGCCTGGAGCTGGGGCCGGAGCAGGACTTGCCGCATACCCTCCGCCTGCGATACGCCAAGGCGTCTGACCTGCGCTACGGCGAGAACCCGCACCAGCGGGCGGCCCTGTACAGCGACGGCAGCGGTCTGGGCGTTGCCGGAGGCAAGCAACTCCAGGGCAAGGAGCTGTCGTTCAACAACATCGTGGACCTGCAAGCCGCCTGGGACCTGGCGCTGGAGTTCCAGGAGCCCTTCTGCGGCATCATCAAGCACACCAACCCCTGCGGAGCGGCCACCGGCGGAGACTTGCGGGAGGCCTACCTGCGGGCGCTGGAGGCCGACCCGGTCTCGGCCTTCGGCGGGGTCATCGGGGTGAACCGGCCGGTAGACGGAGCCACGGCCGAGGAGATGGCCAAGCTGTTCGTGGAGGCCATCGCCGCTCCAGCCTTCGACGCTGCCGCGCGCGAGCGCTTCGCCGCCAAGAAGAACCTGCGGCTGGTGGAGGTGCACCCCGCTCCCCGGCGGTGGGTGCTGAAGGCGGTCTCCGGAGGGGTGCTGCTGCAGGATGAAGACATCCACGAGTTGCAGAAATCCGACCTGAAGACGGTCACCAAACGGAAACCCACGGATCCCGAACTGCGCGCCCTGCTCTTCGCCTGGAAGGTCTGCAAGCATGTGAAGTCAAACGCCATCCTTTACGCCCGTGAAGGACAAAGCCTGGGCGTGGGCGCGGGGCAGATGAGCCGCGTGGACTCGGCCAAGATCGGCGCCATGAAGGCGGTGCTGCCGCTCCAGGGCTGCGTGGCGGCGTCGGATGCGTTCTTCCCTTTCCCGGACGGCCTGGAGGAGGTGGCCAGGGCGGGGGCCACGGCGGTCATCCAGCCCGGGGGCTCGGTGCGCGACCAGGAGGTGATCGACGCTGCCGACCGCCTGGGTTTGGCCATGGTCGTTACCGGCGTGCGCCACTTCCGGCACTGAGGCCAGCACCGAAGTAATCGGCAGAGACAGCCACGAATCAACGTAAAATACTGCTGCCGTCCGCGCAGGCCGCGGCATCCAATCGAGTGGGGAGAACTGCCTTTACGGGAATCTTCCGGGGATCCATGAAGAAGCCATACGTCGTCCTGCTGCTGCTCCTGCCCGCGGTCGCCGCGCTCGCACAACAGCCTGGCCCGGAGCGCCCCAAGCTGCCCCAGGCCAGCGCCGCGGAAGAGGCCGCGGCTCCCCAAGCGGGCGGCGCCGCCAAGACGCCGGACAAGGCCGCCGCCTACTATCACTACGCCCTGGCGCACATGTACGAGGAGCGGGTGGCCATCTACGGCCGCTCCGAGTACGCCCAGAAGGCGATCCAGGAGTACCGGCTGGCCATCGAGAACGACCCCGCGTCGGAGTACCTGAATGCGGGCCTGGCGGAGCTGTACGCCAAGACCGGCCGCATCCGCGAGGCGGTGGTCGAGGCGCAGGAGATCCTGAAGCGCGATCCCAACAACCTGGAAGCGCGCAAGCTGCTGGGCCGCATCTATCTGCGCTCGCTGGGCGACCTGCAGGCGGGCACGCAGTCGCAGGAAGTCCTGAAGCTGGCCATCGAGCAGTTCGCGCAGATCGTGCGGCTGGAGCCGACGGCCATCGACAGCCGCCTGCTGCTGGGCCGGCTTTATCGCCTGAACAACGACCTGCTGAAGGCGGAGGAGCAGTTCAAGCTGGCCATCCAGCAGCAGCCCGACTCCGAGGAGGCGGTCACCAGCCTGGCGTACCTCTACAACGAGGAGGGGGACGCGAGCAAAGCCGCGGAAGTGCTGTCGTCGGTGCCGGAAGCGTCGCGCTCCGCCAAGCTCTACTCCGCCCTGGGGTACACCTACGAGCAGCAGAAGGACTACAAGCAGGCCGTCGCCGCCTACGGGAAGGCGGTGGAGTTGGACAAGGACAACCTGGACGCGATGCGCGGCCTGGCGCAGAACCTGCTGAACAACGGCCAGACGGATGCGGCGCTGCAGCAGTACCGGCAGATCGCGGATGCCGACCCGCAGGACGCCCAGGCCCATCTGCGCATGGCGGAGATCTTCCGCCGGACCGGCCGCTTCGACGAGGCCCTGACCAGCTTGCAGAAGGCGGAGACCCTGGTCCAGGACTCTCTGGAAGTCCCTTACAACATGGCGCTGGTCCACGAAGCGCAGGGACGCTTCGACGAGGCCGCCGGCATCCTGCAGGGGCTCATCCAGAAAGGCGAGAAGCCCGAGGGCAATTACAGCAGCGGGGAACGCAACAACCGCAGCGTCTTCCTGGAGCGCCTGGGCGGTCTGTACCGGCAGCAAGGCAAGACGCAGCTGGCGGTGGAGACGTTCCGCAAAATCCTCGACCTGGGGCCGGAACAAGCGCCGCGCGGGTTCCAGGCCATCATCGATAGCTACCGCGAAGCCAAGATGTGGCCACAGGCGACCGCCGCCGCCAAAGAGGCGGTGGCCAAGATGCCGCAGGACCGCGGGCTCCGCCTGGTCCTGGCCGGGCAGCTGGCCGACGCCGGGCAGGCCGAGCAGGCGGTGGCGGAAGTCCGGTCGATGCTCAAGGGCACCGGCGAGGACCGGGAGGTCTTCATCGCGCTGGCCCAGATCGAGAGCCGACTGAAGCGGTGGAAACAGGCGGAGGAGGCCATCGCCAAGGCCGACCAGCTATCGCAGAAACCGGAAGAGAAGGACTACGTGGCCTTCGTCGCCGGCTCCATCTACGAGCGCCAGAAGAAGTACGCCGAGGCGGAGGAGCAGTTCCGCCGCGTCCTGGCCAATGATCCGCACAACGCCATCGCGCTGAACTATCTCGGGTACATGCTGGCGGACCGCGGAGTGCGGCTGGAAGAGGCGTTGGGGTACATCAAGAAGGCGGTGGAGCTCGATCCCCAGAACGGCGCCTACCTGGATTCGCTGGGCTGGGCCTATTTCAAGCTCAACAAGTTCGACCAGGCGGAGGATTACCTGCGCAAGGCGGCGGAGAAGGTGGGCAACGACGCCACCATCCACGACCACCTGGGCGACCTGTATCACAAGACCGGCAGGCTGAAGCTGGCCGCCATGCACTGGGAACGGGCGTTGGAGGAGTGGAACCGCACGGTGTCCGCCGAGGTCGACACCGCCGACGTGGCCAAGGTGCAGAAGAAGCTGGAGGCCGCGAAGGTCAAGCTGGCGCAGCAGACGACCAAGTAACTGCTTCAGGCCGGGAAGCGCGGGCGAGCGCCCGCGCTTTCTTCTTGGCTGCCGGGTGCGGCTACATTTCAACCGGCGTCCGGTAGAATCGCGGCATGCTCGCCGACTACGCGGTGCGGGTAGAGGACTCGCGCGGACGCCGCCACGCCGAGCCGTCGCATCCCT
Organism: uncultured Terriglobales bacterium; assembly: GCA_964439635.1. Taxonomy (GTDB): domain Bacteria; phylum Acidobacteriota; class Terriglobia; order Terriglobales; family Acidobacteriaceae; genus CAYTPH01. The sequence goes on along the minus strand of CAYTPH010000150.1, from coordinate 360 downwards.
ACCGCACGGCCTTCCAGCGCGACCGTGACCGGGTGGTGCACTCGCGCGCCTTCCGCCGCCTGGAAGACAAGACGCAGGTCTTCACCCGCCGCTACTCCGACCACTTCCGCAACCGGCTGACGCACACCATCGAGGTGGCGCAGATCGCGCGCACCGTCGCCGGCGCACTGGGGCTGAACCAGGACCTGGTGGAGGCGCTGGCGCTGGTGCACGACATCGGCCATCCGCCCTTCGGTCACGCCGGCGAGAAGGCGCTGGATGCGGCCATGCGCGCCCACGGCGACAGCTTCGACCACAACCTGCACGCGCTGCGCATCGTGGAAAGCTTCGAGCAACGCTACGCCGCCTTCCCCGGCCTGA
>CAYTPH010000149.1:0-7155 GCA_964439635.1 uncultured Terriglobales bacterium | reverse complement strand
GAGAGCGTGCCGTCGCTGGAGGTCCTTCGCCGCCTTTACCAGAAGGCCGCCGACAGCAGCCACCTGACCGAGGTCATCGAGCTCCTCGCCCACGCCTATGTCTCCGCCGGCGAGCTCTCCAAGGGCAAGGACTTGTACCAGGAGCTGGCGCAGCTGGAGCCCGAGAACCCGCTCCACGCCCAGAACTTCAAGCAGATCGTCGCCCGCCTGGGCGAGGACGCCGCCACCCGCCCGCTCACCGCCGAGGAAGGTGCACAAGCCTTCATGGTGGACGAGCTCGAGATCTCCACCGTCGCCATCGACCAGCAGTATCCCGACACGGTCGCCGAGGCCATCAACGCCGCCATCACCGACAGCGAGCTGCTCGATTCCTACAACCTGCCCGCCAAGGCCATCGCTCCGCTGGAGGCGGTGGTGCCGCAGGCGCCCACCGATACTCGCCTCAACCAGCGGCTCGCTTCCCTGTATGCCCGCGCCGGCCGCTTCCAGGACGCCGGCCGCTGCTGCGAGATGCTGGCCCAGGCTTATGCCGTTGCCGGCCACACCAGCGAGGCCCAGCAGTACACCGACATGGCGGCCAAGTATCGCGCTCAGGGCGGCCCGCCGGAGACCCCCATCGCCGCCGCCGAGATGCCGGTGGAGGCCGCACCCGCCGTCGCGGAATTCAGCATGGAGGTCACCCCTCCGGCCGCGGAAGTGCCCGCAGCTCCGCCCGCCCCCGCCGTGGACGAGTGGGAGAGCATGCTGACCACCGAGGCGGCGCCCGCCGCCGAGCCTACCTCGCAGTTCATCGGCCGCGAAGCCGCCGCGGCCGCTGCCACCACCGGCGAACTCACCGACCTGATCGAGGAGGTGAAGTTCTACCTGTCGCAGAGCATGCTCGAGGAGGCCCGCACCGCCCTCGACAAGTGCGCCACCATGGACCCCCGCCACCCCGCGCTGCCGGAGCTGCGCGAGCAGCTGGCCAATCTGCTGGTCACCGCCGATACCCAGAAGATCGAGGTCCAGCCCGAGCCGGCCCCCGAGGCCGCTCCCAGCGTCAGCGCCCTAGTCTTCGATGAGTCCGCACTCCAGGCCGCGGTTGCGGAGCCCGCTCCTGCGGAACCGCCCCCCATGCCGGTGGAGCCCGCCGTCGCCGAGATGCCGGTCATGGCCATGGAGGTCGAAGCTCCGCCCGAACCGGCAGCGCCTGAGGTCGTGGCCGAGCCTGAGCCTGCGCCCCCGGTCGAGGCGGCTCCGCCCCCGCCTCCTCCGCCTCCTCCGCCTGCGCCCGCACCGGCGGCCGCGGCCGATGTGCTCGGCGATTTCGTCCTCGATCTCGAGGAATCCCTGGGCGATGACTTCGCCATCGGCGGCAAAGCCGCGCCGCCCGCGAAGCCAGCCGCTGCCGCGCCCCCGCCGAAACCGGCCGCTCCGCCGCCGCCGCCGCCCGTACCGGTCGCCGCTCCGGCCATGTCCGTCGCCGCCCCTGCCGCTGCTCCCGCCGCCGCTGCCCAGGCGGAGATCACCCTCGAGCACCCCGAGGCCACCAGCGCCCTCTCCGACATGTTCGCCGAGTTCAAGGAGGACGTGGAGGAGACCGCCGGCCAGGCCGAGGACCCCGACACCCACTACAACCTCGGCGTCGCCTTCAAGGAGATGGGCCTGATGGACGAGGCCATCGGCGAGCTGCAGAAGGTCTGCCAGGCCATCGAGAAGGGCTATCCCTTCGGCCAGGTGATGCAGGCCTACACCTGGCTCGCCCATTGCTTCGTGGAGAAGGGTGTCCCCCAGGCCGCGGTCAAGTGGTACGAGAAGGCGCTGAAGGTCGCTAGCGCCGACGAGGAGACCAAGCTCGCCATTCACTACGACCTGGGCTCCGCCCACGAAGCCGCCGGCAACAAGAAGGCTGCCCTCGACCACTTCATGGAGGTCTACGGCAGCAACATCGACTACCGCGACGTCGCCGAGCGCATCAAAGCCCTAAGGTCGTAGAATCCTCGAATGGATCCTGCGCCGAATGCCAGGCAGGCCGGCCCCTCCGGCGCTCCCCGTCCGGAAGGCCGCCCCGCCTCCGGGAGCCCCGTGGATCCGGTTGCCGATCTCCGTCTCGTCATCGACACCCCCCGCTCCCCCTTCCCGCTGTGGATGGAACGCTTGTTCCTCTTCATCCGCGTCTCCTTCGCCATCGAGATCGGCCTGTTCCTGATGATCATCCCCTGGTGGGACAACGGCCGCATCTTCTCCGAGAACTCTCTGCTGCTGGGCTATCCCGCGTTGCGGAGCTTCCTGGCCCAGCCGTTCCTCCGCGGCGTCATCTCCGGCCTCGGCCTGGTGGACGTGTGGCTGGGCATCTCCGAGGCGGTCCACTACAAGGAATCCCTCCACGGCTAGCGAACTGCTTTACAATTCCTTGCCGTTCGGCGTCACACCTCCATGAGCGAAAAAGACACGCCCGTCGCCTCCCGCGCGCACCTGGCCTACGACAACAAGGACTTCCTCCACAGCCCCGAGGGCCGCGGCCTGCGCATCCTCTCCGAATACATCGAGCCGCTCCATCGCTTCCGCAAGGAGCGCATCCAGGACACCGTCGTCTTCTTCGGCTCCGCCCGCTTCAATTCCCGCTCTGAGGCGGAGTCCGCTCTTCAAGTGTTAGAGAAGCCCGGGTCGCGAACTCCCGCCTCCAAGGAAGAACAGGTCCGCCTGAAGAAGGCCAAGGCTGCCGTGGAGATGGCCCGCTACTACGAGGAAGCCCGCCAGCTCGCTCACATGCTCACCCAGTGGAGCATGACCATCCCTTCCAAGCGCCACCGCTTCGTGGTCACCTCCGGCGGCGGCCCCGGCATCATGGAAGCCGCCAACCTGGGCGCCTACGAGGCCGGCGGCAAGAGCATCGGCCTCAACATCCGCCTCCCCTACGAGCAGCTCCCCAACCGCTACATCACCCCGGCGCTCAACTTCGAGTTCCACTACTTCTTCATGCGCAAGTACTGGTTCGCCTACCTGGCCAAGGCCCTGGTCATCTTCCCCGGCGGCTTCGGTACCCTGGACGAACTCTTCGAGATCCTCACCCTGGCGCAGACCCAGAAGCTGGCCAAGAAGATCCTGGTGGTCATCTACGGCTCGGAGTATTGGCGGAAGGTCATCAATCTCCAGGCGCTCATCAACGCCGGCACCGTCGCCCCCGAGGACCGCGACCTGTTCCGCATCGCCGATACCCCGGAGGAGGCCTTCGAGATCCTCCGCCGCGGCCTCACCAAGTTCCACCTCAACCTTCCCCAGCCCAAAAAGGTCCCCGAGATCGCCAAAACCCGCGGCTGACGACTGCCGACTTGCTGCTTTACTACATCACCGACCGCTCCCAGTTCCCCGGCTCCGAGGCCGAGCGCCGCCGCGCCCTGCTGGACCGCATCGCCCAGGCCGCCCGCGCCGGCGTGGACTTCATCCAGCTCCGCGAAAAGGACCTCCCCACCCGCGCCTTAGAATCCCTCGCCCGCGACGCTGTATTCCTGGTCCACTCCAACTCGAAACTCGAAACTCGAAACTCGAAACTCCTCATCAATCACCGCACCGACCTCGCCCTGGCCACCGGCGCCGATGGCGTCCATCTCCGCTCCGACGACCTCCCCGCCTCGGACGCCCGCGCGGTAGCAGCTCGCGGCTCACCACTCGCGCCTCGCGACTTCCTTGTCGCCGTCTCCTGCCACTCCGCCGAGGAGGTCGCCCTCGCCGAATCCCACGGCGCTGACTTCGCCGTCTTCGCCCCGGTCTTCGAGAAGTCCGGCGTCCCCGGCGCCGGCCTGAAGGCGCTTCGCCTTGTCTCCGGCCACGCCGGCATTCCCGTGCTTGCCCTGGGCGGCGTCACGTTGGACAATGCCCGCTCCTGCCTGGAGGCGGGCGCCGCCGGCCTCGCCGCCATCCGCCTGTTCCAGCAGGGCGACCTTGCGGAAACGGTGCGCCGCCTCCGGGCCCTGGACTGATCCATGCTTCGCCGCGAGAACATTCCCGCCTACGCCATCATCCTCTGGATCGGCTGCTCCCTCGCCTTCCGCGGGCGCCCCGCCGCTCTCGTCGTCCACACCGTGTTTCTCAGCCTGCTCTCGCTGTTCCTTCTGTGGCTGCTCGTCGGCGGCCTGCGCGCCGCCCGCCGCGACCCCGCCGCCCGCCTCGTCAACCTGCGCGACTCCGTGCTGGTCGCCTTCCTGCTCCTCACTCTCCTGGTCCCGCTCTATTTCGCGGCAGCTCGCCCCAGCCCCAAAGAACGCGCCCGCTGGCTCGCCCGCCGCTTTGCCATCGTCTGGTGCGCGGGTCTGGCTGCCTCCGTCGTCGCCTGGCGACACTTCAACGCCCGCGAGAACGCCCGCCAGGCCGCCCTCGCCGCTTCGCCCAAGTCGTAAGGACTTCCCTCCGCGTCCCCTGTGTCCTCTGTGGTTAGCTTTTCCGCGTGCGCTGCGCTAGTCCTTATCGTCCGGCATGATCCACCGCACCACCATGTTGATCAGGCTCAGCAGGATGGCTCCGATGAACGCCGCCACGAACCCGCGCACCTCGAACCCCGGCACCAGCCAGGACGCCAGCATCAGCATCAGCGCGTTGATCACGAACCAGAAGATGCCCAGGGTCAGCACCGTCAGCGGGAAGGTGATCACCTTCAGCACCAGTCCCAGGGTGGCGTTCACCAGACCGATCACCACCGCCGCGATCAGCGCCGCCACGAACCCGCTCAGGTAGAACCCCGGCACCACGTGCGCCACCAGCAACAGCACCAGCGCGCTCACCACCCAGTTCAGCAGCAGTCGCAACATGCCAGAAGCCTACACCTTCCGCTACGATGCCGCCCACCCATCACACGAAGCACCACGCTGCAGCGGCTCCCCTAGGTACCAAAGTCTTACGCCCACCACCTGCCCTTCCGGCACCTCCGTACCGGCTGCGCCGGCCTTCACCCGTGCCACAATCCGCGCATGGAGCGCCGCCTCCAATTCGACGACCCGGAGAGTCTCTTCCGCATCAGCCTGATCGCCTTCGCGGTGCTGGCCATCCTGGTCTCCGCCGGCTTTGCCGTGCGCAAGGTGATGGCCCGCAGCGACGTCAGCGAACTCGCGCCCGCTCAGGCCGTCGCCCTCATCCTCGATTCCCACAGGTTCCAGCAGCCGCTCCACCTGCCGGTCCCCATGACCGACGTCGTTTACCGCGGCACGCCGCAGGCCTCCGCCTACGCCGCCCTGGAATCGGTCGGCTGGTTCGAGGCCCAGACCATCCGGCCTCCCTACCGCGGCAAGGTGCAGGGCGTCCGCCTGCTGATGACCGCCAAGGGACGCAGCGTCGCCGGCCAGGACGAGTGGGAGTTCGATGACGACGGCAATTGGCAGCTGCCCCTCGCCCGCCGCGAGCTCATCGACGCCGCCGAGCTTCTCGACAGCCACAGCCGCAACGGCAGCGCGGTTTACCGCTTCTCCTGGCGCTGGCAGCCCACCCCCACCGGCGCCGGCTTGAACCCACAGCTCGGCCCCGCCCGCGTTCCCACCGAGAAGGTCTTCCGCGGCCGCGCCGTCTTCCGCCGCGAGGGCCGCTTCTGGCTCCTCACCGAGGTCAGCCCCGAGTTCTGGACGCGCTAGCCCCCTGCTAGAATCGGCGCGCTTCCCAGGAGCCTGCCATGCGCGCGCGCCGTTCCGCTGTCATTCTGCTGCTAGTCCTGACCTGTTCGGTATTCGCCCGCTCGCAGTCCCCTTCTTCCGAGGAGTTTCGCGCTCGCCGCCTAGCCCTGATGGAGCGCCTGCCCGCGGGCCTGCTCATCCTGCCTTCGCGCGGCGCGCTGCCGTTCTCCGTCCAGATCTTCCTGCCGACCTTCGTGCAGGAGCCGAACTTCTACTACTTCGCCGGCCTGGGCGACGCCGTTCCCGCCGTCCTCGTCCTCGACGCACCGCGCCGCCAGTCGCTGCTCTTCGTCGGTCCCGCCTCCCGCCAGCTGCCCGGCGCCGAGGCCTTCGTCCTCACGCCCGGCCAGGACACCGCCAAGCGCCTCCAGCTCGACCATGTCGCCGATTGGGGCGAGCTCGAATCCTTCCTCGACCGCCGCCTGGCCGAGCAGCCCTCGCCCGAGGTCTACCTCGAGCTCGCGCCGGCTGCTGACAGCGTGGACCGCGGTCCGCTGGGCACGCCGCGCGTCTCCCACTCCGCTCTCGACTGGCAAGAGGCCCTGGGGAAGCGCTGGCCCAGGCTCCGCCCGCGCTCCGCCGCCGACGTCCTCACCGAGATGCGCCTGGTGAAGAGCCCCGCCGAGATCGCCGTCCTTCGCCGCGTCGGCCGCACCAGTTCCCTGGCCATGCTCGCCGGCCTCCGCGCTCTCCGCGACGGCACGCCCCAGCGCCATGCCGAAGTCGAGGTCGCTCGCGCCTGCCTGCTCAACGGTGCCGAAGGCCCCTCCTTCTGGCCCTGGGTCATGACCGGCCCGCACGCCGACTACCCCGCCCCCTGGCGCTCCTTCGGCGAGTACCGCCACATGGACCGCGTCATGCGCACCGGCGATCTCGCCCGCGTGGACGTCGGCTGCGACCTCGACTTCTACAAGGGCGACGTCGGCCGCACCGGCGTGGTCGGCGCCTTCTCCCCCGGCCAGCGCGAGACCTGGGAGCTGCTCGTCGCCGCCTACCGCGCCGGGCTGGCCGCCATCCGCGACGGCGTCACCCGCACCCAGGTCTTCGCCGCCAGTCTCAAGGAGGTCGAGCGCCTCCAGCCCTCGCTGAAGACGCCGCTCGCCCGCCGCGCCGCCGACAAGCTGCTCTCCCCCTCCGGCACCGAGCACTGGTCCTTCCACGGCGTGGGTATTGAAGCCGCCGAAGGTTCGCCCGCGACCCTCCGCTCCGGCATGGTTCTGGCCTTCGAGCCCATCTTCAGCGTCGACGGCCAGGGCTTCTACCTCGAGGACTTGGTGCTGGTCACTGACTCCGGCCACGAGCTCCTCACCCCCGGCCTCCCCTACACCGCCGACGAGATCGAGCGCGCCATCCGCGGCGCGTGGAAGTAGCAACGGCCACGCTGGGATCGCGTGGCGCGGCCGCCCTCGGCCGCGGCTTTGATTTTGGTTTTGCTGGGGATCTTTCTTTGAAGGGGCACGGCTTCAGCCGAGCCGCCGAGCTACTTGTAAAGGGAAGCCGGCTTCAGCCAGCGCCAGAA
>CAYTPH010000148.1:0-7228 GCA_964439635.1 uncultured Terriglobales bacterium | reverse complement strand
CGCGCAGGAGCAGGCGCCCAAGGCCGAGATCTTCGCCGGCTATTCCTTCCTGCATCCGGACCAGGACCTGATCTCGGAGAACATCCCGGCGGGCTGGGGCACGGCGGTCACCTACAACTTCCATCCCAACGTCGGCCTCAGCGCTGATTTCGGCGGCCACTATCACGACCTGGTGGATGTGGGCACCATCATGTTCGGTCCCAAGTTCACCTACCGTGGCGAGCGGCTTCTGCCCTTCGCCCATGCCCTGTTCGGCCTGGCGCGCGTTTCGCCCGTCGGCCTGGACACCGATAACACCTTCGGCATGGCCTTCGGCGGCGGCCTGGACGTCAAGGTCCACAAGAACGTGGCCCTGCGGCTCATCGAAGCCGATTACGTCTATGCCAAGCCCGAGTTCGTGGGCTTCTCCGAGCGCACCGACAACATCCGCCTGCGCTTCGGCCTGAACTTCCTGCTGGGCGGCGGCGAGCCCCCGGTCCCGCCGAGCGCCGCCTGCAGCGCCCAGCCCACCGAGATCTTCGCCGGCGAGCCGGTGCGCGTCACCGCCACCGGCAGCAACTTCAATCCCAAGCACACCCTCAAGTACGGGTGGAGCGCCACCGGCGGCAAGGTGCAGGGCGACAAGGACACGGTAAACGTGGACACCACCGGGCTCAACCCCGGCAGCTACACCGTCTCCGCCACCATCACCTCGGAGAAGAAGGAGAAGGACACCGCCTCCTGCAACGCCACCTTCACCGTGAAGGAGCGGCCCAAGAACCCGCCGCAGATCTCCTGCTCGGCGAACCCGGCGACGGTGCAGTCCGGCACTCCCTCCACCGTCTCCTGCACCTGCTCCAGCCCCGACAACTCGGCGGACTACCCGGTGCAGACCAGCATCGCCAACTTTACCGCCAGCGCCGGCACCATCAACCCCAGCGGCAACACCGCCACCCTGGACACCGCCGGGACCCCGGCGGGTGCCATCACGGTGCGCGCCACCTGCACCGACAGCCGCGGTCTGAGCGCCGAGGGCAGCACCTCCGTCAACGTGGAAGTGCCCCCGCCGCCGCCCACCGCCGAGAAGCTGAACGAGTGCGCCTTCGTCAACCTGGGCAAGCCGGCTCGCGTGGATAACGCCTGCAAGGCCATCCTGGACGACGTGGCCCTGCGTCTGCAGCGCGACGCCGACGCCAAGGGCGTCATCGTCGGCTACACCGGCAAGGGCCGCGCCGGCGCCAAGATCGCCGGCATGCGGGCCGCCAACGTCGCCGACTACCTGGTCAAGGAGAAGGGGCTCGACGCCAGCCGCCTCGAGCTGCGCACCTCCTCCACCGCCGCGGAGAAGGCGGACATGTACATCGTCCCCACCGGCGCCACCTACAACGAGGAAGGCACCCAGGTGTACACGCCCAAGACCAAGAAGAAGTAGGCAGCTTTGCACCATGGCCGGCAGCCCTGCTGCCGGCCATTTTCTTGCCTTGTGGCAAGGCCGCCCCGGCTGTGCTCGACGGACATCAGGGCGGAGGCGCCGCCGTCTCGGCGGCGCCGAAAATGCGCTATCAATAAGAAAAGAGCCGGCTTTAGCCGGCGGCATAACACAAAGACCTAGCCCCCTCACCACCCCTCCCTCGGCCTTCCGTAACTTGTCCGTTAACCCGCCCGCTGGCAGAGTTACTCCACGGATTCGCATCCGTATGTGGGTACTCTGGCCGGAGAGGACGTGTATGATTCCAAGGTCGCTTATGCGGTGGTTCCGGCTAGTCGCGGTCCTGCTGTCGCTGGTTTCGGCTGCCTGCGCGGCCGAGTGGCGCGCCCTGGGTCCCGAGGGCGGCGACGTCCGCTCCCTGGCCTATGACCCGCACGATTCCGACCGGCTCGTCCTGGGGACCAGCGCGGGGCGGCTCTTCGTCTCCACCAACGGCGGTGCCGGCTGGACGCGCATGGCGCAGCTTGGCGGCCGCACCGACTACGTCCTCGACAACATCGTCTTCGACCATACCCGTCGCGGCATCATCTACGTCTCGGCCTGGAGCGCCGACGACCACTTTACCGGCGAGACCTTCCGCACCCGCGACGGCGGCAAGACCTGGGAATCGCTCTCCGGCCTGCGCGGTAAGTCCGTTCGCGCCCTGGCCCTCTCCAATTCCAATCCCGACCTGCTGATCGCCGGCGCGCTGGACGGCGTCTTCCGCTCGCGCGATGCCGGCGACACCTGGGAGCTCATCTCGCCCAAGGGCCACGCCGACATCCGCAACATCGAGTCGGTCGCCATCGACCCCAAGGACCCGGACGTCGTCTACGCCGGCACCTGGCACCTGCCCTGGAAGACCTCCGACGGCGGGCGCACCTGGAAGTCGATCAAGAAGGGCATCATCGACGACTCCGACGTCTTCTCCATCATCATCGATCCGCGCAATACCCAGGTGGTCTACGCCAGCGCCTGCTCCGGCATTTACAAGAGCGAGAACGGCGGCGAGCTCTTCCGCAAGATCCAGGGCATCCCCTTCTCCGCCCGCCGCACCCGCGTGCTGACCGAGGACCCCACGGATTCCAACATCGTTTACGCCGGCACCACCGAAGGCCTGTGGAAGACCGTGGACGCCGGCAAGACCTGGAAGCGCACCACCGCCGCCAACCTGATCGTGAATGATGTGGCCGTCGACCCGCGGCGTCCGTCGCGCGTCCTGCTGGCCACCGATCGCGCCGGCATCCTGGTCAGCGACGATGGCGGTTTCGCCTTCACCCCTTCCAACCGCGGCTTCGCTCATCGCCAGGTCGCCTCGCTGCTCACCGACCGCCACGACGCCGCCACCGTCTACGCCGGCCTCCTGAACGACAAGGAGTTCGGCGGAGTCTTCGTCTCCCACGACGGCGGCCAGAACTGGCGCCAGCTCAGCGCCGGCCTCGACGGCCGCGACGTCTTCACCCTGCGCCAGAGCCGCGACGGCGCCGTGCTCGCCGGCACCAACCGCGGCATCGTCTTCCTCGACCGCGGCACCCAGAAGTGGCAGTCCTACAGCGTCGTGGTCCGCGAGCAGGTGGGCCCTTCCAAGCCCAAGGTCAAGGGCCAGAAGCCGGTGGTCACCCGCAAGACCACCACCGCGCCGCTCACCGCCCGCGTGAACGACCTCGAACTGCACGACGGCCAGTGGTTCGCCGCCACTTCCGAGGGCCTGCTGGTTTCCTCCGACAAGGGCGCCAGCTGGCGCGCCGTGCCGCACTTCCAGAACCGCGAGTTCGTCGCCGTGAAGTCGTGGCAGCGGATGATCGCCGCCACCACCCGCAAGGAAGCCCTGATCTCGCTCGACGAAGGCGCCAACTGGTACGCGCCCAAGATGCCGCACTATCTCACTGCCGTCACCGGCATCTCCATCGACTTCAATGCCACCCTGTGGCTGGGCTCCCGCGAGGGCGCCTTCCGCTCCAGCGACGGCGGCGACACCTGGCAGCACGTTCTCGCCGGCCTGCCGCCCAAGGATGTGCTCGCCATCCAGCACGATGGCGGGCGGCGCCTGTTCGCCGTGGCCGGCAAGTCGGCCGAGTTCTTCGAGAGCAGCGACAGCGGCCGCACCTGGCGCTCCACCCGCGCCGGCTACCTGGTGCGCGGCGTCAACCCCGGCCACGGCCGCATGTTCCTGACTACCGCTTTCGACGGCGTGCTCACCGACATGCCTCCCACCTCCGAGACCGATCGCACCACCATCGGCGGCGGTGGCGGCGGCTCGTTCAAGTAGCTGACTCGCGTGTTTATAGCCCGGCCGCCCTCGGCCGGGCTTTCTTCTTGACAGGTAGCGCCGGCGCCCCTCTTCCGATTGCCGACCCGGTTTCAGCCGTCCCCCGCCCCCTGCAAAATTTACACGACCAAACCTGACACCAAGCCCCTAACTCACTGAAAACAAAAGCTCCAGTGTGGTCGCCAGCGTGCCTTTTCTTAGGGTGCGCTCCTCCCCGAGGAGCCGCAAGGAGAAGTTATGAGACACAAGGTCCTGATCGCCTTACCTGTCGCATTGCTGCTCTTCCTGGCTGCCTGCCAGATGGCCGGAAACCCGCGGGCCGCCGGCCCGGACGACACCCTGGTCGCTTCCAACGACTCCGACCAGCGCGTCCCCTTCGACAAGGAAGACGACAAAGGTCTGTTCGGGCGGCTAGCCGCGCCCGCCGCCATCGCGGTTCCGGCGGGGACGCCCTTGAGCGTGCGTCTGCAGCACTCCATCTCCAGCGCCACCGCCCGGCCCGGCGACAGCTTTGAAGCCACGCTGGATGAGCCGCTGATCGTCAAGGGCCAGGCGGTGGCCCCCAAGGGCGCTTCCGTCACCGGCCGCGTCGTGGCCTCGCGTCGCTCCGGACGCATGCACGACTCCGGCTACCTGCGCCTGGCCCTGGCCTCCATCGAGGTGGACGGCCGCTCCGTCCCGGTGCAGACCTCCAGCATCTTCGTGCGGGGCGGCTCGCACAAGAAGCGCAACCTCGCCCTCATCGGCGGCGGCGCCGGTGCTGGTGCGGTCATCGGCGCGCTGGCCGGTGGCGGCAAGGGCGCCCTCATCGGCAGCGCCATCGGCGCCGGCGCCGGCACTGGCACCGCCTACGCCACCGGCAAGAAGGACGTCACCTTCGCCCCCGAGCGCCGCCTCACCTTCCGCCTCACCCAACCGCTGGAAGTCAGATCCTAGCCGGTCCGGTAGAAATGCGAAATGAAGCCCGCGCGCCCTCGCGCGGGCTTTCTTTCTGAACCAGGAATTCCCAAACGCGGAAGTCCGCACCAGAAATCAGCCCAGACGTCCCGTTTTGGTTCTGTACTCTCGCTGTCGCACCCGCCGGCATTGCCCGTACCCTTTGATCCCACGCCACTTGGTTCCGGGGCATCCGGCGTGCACTGCCTTTCCTGCCATGGCCACGCAGCGCATCGCTCCCCTCAAGATCCGCTACTGCGACCACTGTCTGACGCAGTTCGCCGTGGACAACGCCGGCGACGCCGCCCTGTGGACCGACCAGGACGGCCAGTTCCTCTACGCCAATCAGACGGCGGCGTCCCTGCTCGGCCACTCTGCCGAGGAGCTCCTTTTCCTCGATCTGGCGAAGCTCGCTCCCGCGCTCGCCGAGCGCATCAGCAGCGCCGCCGACTTCCCCTTCACCATGGAGTTGGAGCTGCAGACCAGGTCCGGCGACACTCTCCCTCTGGAGGCCAGTGTCAGTCGCGTCGTCCTGGAGGAGCGCAACTTCCACTGCGTCTTCCTGCGCGACATCAGCGGCCGGAAACGCCTGGAGGAGCAGCTGCGCCAGTCGCAGAAGCTGGAAGCGCTGGGCCGGGTGGTCGCCGGTCTGGCCCACGACTTCAACAACATCCTCACCGCCGTGCTGATCTACTCCGGCATGCTGGCCAACGACCTCGACCCCGACTCCGCCCACGCCAAGCACGCCGAGGAGATCAAGGCCGCCGGCGAGCGCGGCGCCGAGCTGGTCTCGCAGCTGCTCGCCATCAGTCGCCAGCAGGTGCTGCAGCCCCACCCGGTCTCGCTTACCGACCTGGTGCGCGGCCGCGCCGACATGCTGCGCCGCCTCATCAGCTCCGACATCGAGCTGGTTCTCGACTGCGCCTCCGACCTGGCCGAGGTGGAGGTCGACCCCCTGCAGATGGAGCGCGTCCTGCTGAACCTGGCGCTCAACGCCCGCGACGCCATGCCGCGCGGCGGCCGCCTGCGCATCGTCACCGAGAACGTCGCCGTGGACGCCGCCCTGGCCAGGCGCCATCTGGGTCTCTCCCCCGGCGCCTATGTGCGCCTTGCCGTGGCGGACACCGGTTGCGGCATGGATTCCGCCACCCGCGAGCGCGCTTTCGAGCCCTTCTTCACCACCAAGGACCCGGGCAAAGGCACCGGCCTTGGCCTGGCGCTGGTGCATGGCATCGTGCGCCAGAGCGGCGGGCACATCTACCTCAGCAGCCAGCCCGGGCAGGGAACCAGCGTGGAGATCTACCTGCCGCGCGGACACGCGCAGGCGGAGCCCGCTCCCGCCCAGCGGCCCAAGCCCCCGCACCTCCGCCAAGGTGATCCCCATCAAGGTCGCCAAGACCATCCTGCTGGTCGAGGACGAGGATCTGGTGCGCCGCCCTGTCTGTGAGGGACTGGAGCGCGCCGGCTACCACGTGCTGCAGGCCCGCACTCCCCGCGATGCCGTCCTGGTGGCGGACAAGTACAAGGGCCCCATCCAGCTGCTGGTCACCGACGTGGTCATGCCCGAGCGCAACGGCTACGAGCTTGCCGACCAGCTCCTGCAGCAGCGTCCCCGCATGCGCGTGCTCTACATGTCGGGTCGCGCCGAGGACGCCGGCGAACCCCTGCGCAAGCCCTTCATGCCCAAGCCCTTCAGCCCGCTCATGCTGGCTCGCACCGTGCAAGAGATTTTGGGGCCGACATCACTGCACGAGGAGGGCAAAAAGTGCTAGAAGGCAATCTGGGTCCGTCTGCAGGAGGTTCGATGGCCACGGCGCAGACCGCTCCGGAGACGCGGGAAAGTTTGTCGGTGGAGAATCTCAACCTGCTCATCGTCGACGACGAGCGCCCCGTCCGCGAGGGCTGCCGCGACGTCGCCCAGGCCCTCGGCATGAGTCCTTTCGTCGCCGAGAGCGCCGAGCATGCCTACCGCGTGCTCGAGGCCCAGGCCATCGACGTGGTCCTGCTCGACCTCCGTCTTCCCGGCGCCACCGGCCTCGAGGTGCTGCACCAGATGAAGCAGCGCCGCCCCGAGACCGAAGTCATCGTCATGACCGGCTACGCCACCGTGCAGTCCGCCGTCCAGGCCATGAAGCTCGGCGCCTACGATTTCATTCAAAAACCGTTCAATACCGAGGAACTGCGGCTGCTGCTCAAGCGCGTCGCCGGGCACCTGAAGCTGGCCAGCGAGAACCGGCTGCTGCGCGAGAAGGTTCGCTCCCAGCAGGGCTTCGGCGCCATCATCGGCCGCTCCCCGGAGATGGAGAAGCTCTACCGCATGATCGCTAAGGTGGCGCGCAGCACCCACCCGGTGCTGATCACCGGCGAGAGCGGCACCGGCAAGGAACTGGTCGCGCGCGCCATCCATTATTCCGGCCCGCTGCGCGACAAGCCCTTCATCCCGGTGGATTGCGGCTCGCTGGTGCCCACCCTCATCGAGAGCGAGCTCTTCGGCTACGTCAAGGGCGCCTTCACCGGCGCCGTCCGCTCCAAGGACGGCCTGCTGGCGATCGCCGAAGGTGGCACCGTCTTCCTCG
>CAYTPH010000147.1:0-7263 GCA_964439635.1 uncultured Terriglobales bacterium | reverse complement strand
GGCGGGAGGCTGCCCGACACCTCCGCTGGATTGCAGACGCTGCCCGGCATCGGCCGCTACACCGGCGCCGCCATCGCCAGCATCGCTTTCGGCGAGCCCGTCGCCGTGGTGGACGGCAACGTGGACCGCGTGCTGATGCGTTTGCTCGGCGCTCCGCCCAGGGACCCCTGGGCCGCCGCCCAGCAACTGCTCAGCCCTTCCCGCCCCGGCGACTTCAACCAGGCGCTGATGGAACTGGGCGCGACCGTGTGTTTGCCCGGCCAGCCCGAGTGCCACCGCTGTCCGGTGCGCCGTTTGTGCGCCACTCGCGGCCGCGGCGCAGCGGTCCCCACCGCCCCGCGCCTCTGCCGGGTCCAGCGGTACCTGCTGGCCCTGCGCGACGGCCATGTGCTGCTGCGTCGCCGTCCCGCGGACGCCTCCCTGATGCCCGGCATGTGGGAACTGCCAGAACGCAACGGCAGCCGTGGCCGGCCGCTCTTTGTCCTGCGCCACTCCATCACCAACAGCGATTACCGCGTCACCGTAGTGCGGGGCAGGGCAGGGCCCGGCCGCTGGGTGCCGCTCGGGCGGCTGTCGCGGATTCCGCTGACCGGCCTGGCAAGAAAGATTCTTATGCGCGCTTCCGTCATCCAATAGCTGGAGGCTTCATGGCTGTCCTTAGGACCGGGGCAAAGGCCCCCGACTTCACCCTCCCCACTCTCGCCGGCGGCAAGTTCTCGCTGGCCGAGGCCCTCCAGCGCGGCCCCGTGGTGGCCGCCTTCTACAAGATGACCTGCCCGGTCTGCCAGATGACCTTCCCCTACCTGGAGCGCATCTTCCAGGCCTACGGCAGCGGCAAGGTGAGCTTCGTGGCTGTCTCGCAGAACGACCGCCAGGGCGCCTCCGCCTTTGCCCGCGAATATGGCATCAGCTTCCCCACCGCCCTCGACGACACCTCGCGCTATCCCGTCTCCAACGCCTACGGCATCGAGTACGTGCCTACCATCCTCTTCATCGAGCCGGATGGCCGCGTCACCCTGACGGTCGAGGGCTGGTCGCAGAGCGACATGGAAGACCTGAACCGGCGCGTCGCCCAGGCCGCCGGCGTGGCGCCGCTACGCCTTTTCCACCCCGGAGAAGACGTTCCGCAGTTCAAAGCTGGTTGAGGGTCCCTGAACTGACCCGCGGTCGCGGGTCACCGCGTACAATACCCTGTTTCTTCCGTCCCAGGAGATTCGACCGTGCCCAGGTTCGTGGTGATGGCTGTCGCCCTTCTGACCTTCTCGCTTGCCGCCGCAGCTCAGGCGCCCAGGAGCGGCGCGCTCCCTCCCGCCGCCGCCCAGGCCATGAAGTCCATCGACGCCTGGAAGATCCGCGCCCACGTGCGCTTCCTCTCCCACGACCTGCTGGAGGGCCGCGGCACCGGCCAGCGCGGCGGCGACCTGGCCGCCGAGTACATCGCCACCCAGTTCGCCCTCTACGGCCTGAAACCCGCCGGCGACGAAGCCGGCAGCTACCTCCAGAAGGTGCCACTGGTGGGCATCGCCACCGATTCCGCGCAGACCACCTACGCGCTCGTCCCCGACAAGGGCGAGCCCATGCCGCTCAAGTTCGCCGACGATTTCGTCGCCCTCGACGAGACCCAGAGCCCCACCAGCGACGTGGACGCCCCCGTCCTCTTCCTCGGCTACGGCATCGTCGCCCCCGAGTTCGGCTGGAACGACTACAAGGGTGCCGACGTCAAGGGCAAGGTCCTGATGATGTTCGTCAACGAGCCTCCTTCCAAAGACCCCAAGTTCTTCAAGGGCGAGGCCCTCACCTACTACGGCCGCTGGACCTACAAATACGAGCAGGCGGCCCGCATGGGCGCCGCCGGCGTCATCCTCATCCACGAGACCGGCATGGCCAGCTACGGCTGGGACGTGGTGCGCAGCTCCTGGTCCGGCGAGAAGTCGTTCCTGCGCGACAACGATCCCAAGCTGAAGGTCGCCTCCTGGGTGCAACTCGAAGTGGCGCGCAAGGCGCTGGCCGCCTCCGGGCAGGACCTGAACAACCTGATGAACGCCGCCCGCTCCCGCGACTTCAAGCCCATTCCCCTGGCGCTGCGGCTGAAGGCGCACATGGTCAGCAAGGTGCGGCAGTCGAGCTCGGCCAACGTCGTGGGCATCATCATGGGCTCCGATCCCCAGCGCCGCGACCAGGCGGTCATCTACACCGCTCATTACGACCACCTCGGCATCCGTCCCGAAAAGCCCGGCGACAACATCTACAACGGCGCCGACGACAACGCCACCGGCGTGGGCACGCTGCTGGAGATGGCCCGCGCCTTCGCCCAGGCCCGGCAGAAGCCCGCACGCTCCATCATCTTCGCCGCCGTCACCGCCGAAGAGCAGGGCCTGCGCGGCTCCGAGTACCTGGGCAAGAACCCGCCCGTCCCCGCCGGCAAGATCGTCCTCAACCTGAACTTCGACGACCTGCCTCCGCTGGGCGAGCCCGAGGAGGTCGAAGTCTCCGGCGCCGAGCGCACCAGCTTCCTGCCGGTGGTGGAGAAGACCGCCCGCGACTTCGGCTTCGAGATCCGTCCCGACCCCAACCCCAACGCCGGCTCCTACTACCGCTCCGACCATTTCAGCCTGGCCCGCGTCGGCGTGCCCGCCTTCAGCGTCAACCTGGGACGCAAATTCAAGGGCCGCACCGTGGAGTGGGGCGAGCAGCAGGCCAAGGAGTACAACGAGAAGCACTATCACCAGCCCAGCGACGAATTCGATCCCCAGGCCGACTACATCGCCGACCAGAAGATCGGCCAGTTCGGCTTCGCCCTGGGCTGGCGCGCCGCCAGCCTGCCGAGCATGGTCACGTGGCAGCCCGGCGACGAGTTCGAGGCCGCACGCAAACAGAGCCAGGCGTCAGCGAAATAGCGGGAGGTGTGAGGGGCTGCCGTCGGGTACCGGAAAGTAACCCCGGTAACGTTCCAATCGCACCCGCGCCGTGGTACTCTCCCCACGCTAAAGCGCTAAATCTGGCGGTGTTAGGGGGACGCGGGCGCTCCCTGCCGCCTGGGCTTATGCCGTTCTCCTTCCTCCAACGCGGCAACCTGGCCGATCACGCGCGCCAGCTCACCCTCGGCACCTACAAGCCCGAGCTCACCCTGCAGGGCCTGCTCACCGGCGTGGACAACCTCCGCCACGATGTCTTCCTCAGCCCGCGTTTTGTGGAGACCGCCCGCCAGCACATCTCCAAGCTCATCGCCAAGTACGCCCAGGTCGAGGACCTGCTGGCGGAGGAGCCGCAGAGCACCTTCCGCCCGCCCTCGGTCATCACCAAGGCGGCCGACAAGAAGCCCGCCCCCAAGCCCGGCGACGCCGCCGAGCTGAAGCGCATGCTGGCCGAGCTGGCCGTGGTGTCGCTCAATCGCGCCAAAGCCGACTCCAACCCCAGCATCGACCTGCTGGCCCGCCTGGCCGTCTCCAAGTTCCTGCGCGCCGAGCTGGATCTGCAATTCAAGGGCATCCAGGAGCGCTGCGGCGCCCGGGTCAAGAGCATGGAAGGGCCGCGCCAGGCCATGCCCGCCAAGGCGGTGCAGATGCGCGAGCGCTTCTACCAGCTGCAGGTGGGCAAGAAGGCCATCCTGCGCCGCGTCGCCCAGGACCTGTTCCAGACCTTCCGCGAGATCGAGAAGGAGACCCTGGCGCGCATGCGCCGCTCCCTCTTCGGCGACTCCGGCCACGCCTCCTACGACCTCTTCCTCAACCGCCTGCTGTTCACCGAGGACGGCCGCGACGACTTCCTCAACGCCGAGCACTACGTCATGCTCGGCAACTACGACCACGACGTCGACCGCTTCCACGCCCTGCGCGAGATCGCCTGCGATTTCCTGAAATCCCTAGGCGTCCTCAAGGAGGGCGAGCAGGAAGGCACCCTCGACGAGCTGCTCAACGTCCCTGAGAACGCGCAGGAGCTGGTGGGCGGCGGCGCTCCCGACGACTCACCCAAGGGCAAGGCCCAGAAAGCCATCCTCGGCGGCTGGCGCCAGACCCTGGAGAGCGAGGGCGTGATGGAGTACGTCATCGCCGCCTACGAGGTGGTGCCGCTGCTGGCGCAGTACTCGCCGCCCATCAACGCCCAGCAGCTGAAGAACGCCATCGTCGCCAAGGACGAGCGCAAGCGCGTCGAGAAGCTCCTGGAGGACCACGGCAAGATGTCGCCCGACGCCCTCCACGCCGCCATCAAGAAGGCCGGCAACGCCGACCGCGACAAGGTCGCCGGCCGCTTCCTCGGCGACTTCATCCGCTACCACCGCGACCTCCGCCGCCTGGAGTGCCTCAACGCCGCCATGGACGCCGTCAACGTCATCACCAACGAGCGCCTGCGCGAGCTCTCCTCCATCAACAACACGCTCTACGAATTCCTGCTGCCGGAGGAGCAGAAGCCCACCGAGGACAAGGTCGTCCACCACGTCATCCTCAAGGCCGACGTGCGCGAGTCCACCACCGTCACCCGCACCCTGTTCGAGCGCGGCCTCAACCCCGCCTCCTACTTCAGCCTGAACTTTTACGACCCCATCAACAAGCTGCTGCCGCACTACGGCGCCACCAAAGTCTTCATCGAGGGCGACGCCGTCATCCTGGCGCTGATGGAGCGCGAGGGCGAGCAGGCCTTCTGCGCCTCCCGCATGTGCGTCCTGGCCAAGGAGATGATCGGCATCGTCCGCGCCTACAACCAGAAGTCGCAGGAGGACGGCCTGCCGGTGCTGGAGCTGGGCCTGGGCATCTCCTACCAGGACTCCGCCCCCATGTACCTGATGGACGGCAACTCGCGCATCATGATCTCCAAAGCGCTGAACGAGAGCGACCGGCTGTCGGCCTGCACCAAGGGCGCCAAGAAGTACCTGGGCAGCATGGAGACGCCCTTCCACGTCTTCTCCTTCCAGACCGTGGACGACGCCGACACCGGCGGCGCCCCCGACGAGTTCCTGGTGCGCTACAACATCGGCGGCATCCACATCAACACCGCCGCCTTCGAGAAGGTGAAGCAGGAGATCTCCCTCGCCGTGCACGAGATCGCCATGCCCAACATCTGGGGCCAGAAGAAGGTCCGGCTCTATAGCGGCATGGTGCCGATGTTGTCGGGGACCTTCCAGAAGCTGGTGCTGCGCGAGGGCGCGGTGCCCCACATCGACGCCCGCGACCTCACCTTGAAAGAATGGACCGCCCGCCGCTACTACGAGGTCTGTACCTCCAAGGCCATCTACGACCTCATTGAATCCCGCGCCACCGCCGCGACAGCGGATTAGCGACAACCATGTGGCGCGGCCGTGCCGGCCGCGGCCTTTGGTTTTTCAAATATCCCGAGCGCAGCGAGGGAGCCCTACCCAATTCCAAGCCTCGACCTCGTTGCCATCTTCAGTCTCAAGAGGTTCCAGGTGACCCGAGCGGGGCTTCAGCTCCGCGCCAGACCCCAGCCCCGCACAGCCTGCCCTGAGCGAAGCCGAAGGGTGAGTGCCGGGTAACAGTCCCCAAGAAGATGTCAGCCGCTTCAGCGGCGACAGAGTTTAGCCCCGGGCGTAAGCCCGGGGTGCACGGCACCCTCCACCCAGCCCCTTCAGGGGCGAAAGATTTGTCCAAAGGCAGTGACAATCCTCACCCACCGGCGTGATGTTCCATTTTCAGAACAAGAATCAGAAAGTCGTTGTGAGCCCCTCTTTGCGGAGCGAGAATCGTCCATCAACCGAGAGGCGCTTATGAAGAAGCTCCGGCAGATCATCGCGGTAGTGGCGATTCTCACCGTTACTTCCTACGCCCAAGGGAACAGCTGGAACAAGGTGCGCTACAACGGCGGCACGCTGGCCACCAAGGTCGATTTCAAGGATTGGAATAACCAGCTGACGGTCACTCCCGACACCATCACTCTCAAGCTCAAGGACGGGCAGGTTCTGGAGATTCCCACCAAGAGCGTCACCGGTCTGAGCTACGGCCAGGAGGCGCACCGCCGCGTGGGAACCATGGTAGCGCTCGCTATCCTTATCGCTCCGGTGGCGCTGTTCGGCCTGTTCCACAAGACGCGCCTGCATTACATCGGCATCGAGTACGCAACACCGGACAAGAAGAGCGCGGGCGTCCTTCTCCAGGGCGACAAGAACAACTACCGAGCCATCCTGATGGCCCTGCGCGGGGCGACGGGAGCGAAGGTGGACGTTGCCGAGGACGACCGAAAGTACGTCCCCACCGGTGTGGAGGCGAACGTCGTAAGCGACAAGAACGAGCCGCAACCGAAGGCTCCGCCTGTGGAAGAGAACGGTTCGGTGAACGTGACCGCCACCTCCGACGTTGCCGAAGTCTTTGTGGACGGAGCTTTCGTTGGCAACACCCCGGCAACCTTGAAGTTGTCGGCCGGCAAACATTCGGTCAAGGTGTCAGCGGCGGGCTTTGCAGACTGGACGCGAGACCTGACGGTTCCCGCCGGTTCCGAGATCCGCTTGAACGCTGTACTCGAAAAGAAGCCGCCGGAGCCGTCCGCCGGAGCAAACGAGCAACCAACAGCGCCTGAGAAAGCCGCCGAAGCCGAGCGTCCACCTCAGCCGCCGCTGTAGCGACGGAAACGAAATGTCGGACTTAAGGGTTCTCGCGCTGCTCGTCACCGTGGTGGTTACCTCCATCGCGGCATGGATCACGGCTGTCCGCATGCGGCGACGGATTCGGCGCGCTCTCGGCAAGGAGTTCAGTGGCACCGAACCGACGTCACTCAGCACCTAGATGAAGGTGGACGAAGCGGAGGAGCAGCATCGGAACACGAAGCTCCTTTAGTAAACTTCCACACGAGCAAGGCGACATCATGATTGGCAAGCCATTTGATGCCATAGACAAGAGAGACATCGATGAACTCGTGGCCAGCGGCACTCCAGAGCGGCGCACCCTCGACTACAAGGCCGAGTTACCGCTCGGAAACGACGCGGAGCGCAAGGAATTTCTAGCAGATCTCTCATCCTTTGCGAATGCTGCTGGCGGACACCTTCTGTTCGGAGTTCCTGAAAAGCGAGACTCCGGCGGAAAGCCTACGGGGATACCAGATACGCCCACAGGGGTCGAGGTCTCGGGAACAGCAGAAATCAGCCGGCTCGAGAATATGGCCCGCGATGGAATCGACCCGCGGATTACGGGGATTCGCATCAAGGCACTCGAAGGGTTTCCGAAAGGTCCAGTCATGCTGATCCACATCCCTAAGAGCTGGGCTGCTCCACACATGGTCGTTTTCAAGGGCCATTCGCGATTCTATTCCCGGAACAGC
>CAYTPH010000146.1:0-7272 GCA_964439635.1 uncultured Terriglobales bacterium | reverse complement strand
CTTGTCCACGCGGTAGAAGCGTTCGAACAGGCGCGCTAGGTGCTCGCTGGCGATGCCGGCGCCGAAATCGCGGACGTACAACTCTACCTGCCCCGCCTCCTCGCGCGCGCCCAGTTCGACGCGCTCGCCGCCGCCGTACTTGAGGGCGTTGTCGACCAGGTTGGTGAGCACCTGCTGGATGGCGTCGGAATCGGCCAGCACCGGGGCGGACGCCGCCTCCGCCACCCGGATCTCCATGCCCCGCGCCCGGGCCGCCTCGCGCATCTCCTGCGCCGCCTCCTGCAGCAGGTCGGCGGGAGACACCGGGCGCAGCGCGAACTCGTGCTCGCCCGACTCCACCCGCGCCAGCGCCAGCAGGTCCTCGGTCAGCCGCGACATGCGGGCGGCGTTCTTGGCGATCACCTCCAGGAACTCGCGCTGCGCCCCGGCGTCGGAGGAATCCAGCAGCGTCTCGGCGTAGCCCTGGATGGAGGTCAGCGGGGTGCGCAGCTCGTGGGAGACGTTGGCGATGAAGTCGCGCCGCGTCTTCTCCACCCGCTCGATCTCGGTCAGGTCGTGCAACACCGCCACCACGCCTTCCCGGGACATGGGGGCGACGGTCACGCGGAAGGTGCGTCCCGGAGCGATGGACGCCGCCACCGCGGTGCGCACTTCGCGCTGTTCCAGGGCTTCGTTCACCGCGCGCAAAAGCTCCGGGTCACGCACCGTCTCCACCAGCGGCGCCGAAAGGCGCACGTGGCCGCCGGTGAGCCGCTGCATCTGGCCGTTGACCCACTGCACGCGGCGGTCGCCGGAGACGGCGATGACCGCTTCCTGCATGCCGTCGAGCACGGTCTCCAGCTGGTTGCGGCTGGCCTCGACCTCGGCGAAGGTCTGCTGCAGGCGCCCCGCGGTCGTGTCCAGGGCCGCCGCCACCTTGCCCAGTTCGTCGCCGGAGCGCTCGGTGATGCGGGCCGACAGGTCGCCCTGTGCCACCTGCTCGGCGAAGCGAACGATGCGCCGCAACCGCGCCGCCATGGCCTCGGCGGCCACCGCGGCGAACACCGTGGCCACCAGCAGGGCCAGCAGCGACGCCCACAGCAGCGTCCGCCGCACCGTCGCCGTGGTGCGCGCGATGCTGGAGAGCGGATACGCCATGCGCACCGCCCCGCCCTCCCACCCCAGCGCGCCAACATCGGGCGCGCCGGGGGCCCCGGCGCCCGCGACCGGCTCGGCCACGTACAGCAGGTCGGTGTTGATGGTGTGGCTGAAGCGCACCGAGGTGCCGGTCCGCCCGGCCAGCGCCGCCGCGACCTCCGGGCGGGTGGCGTGGTTCTCCATGGTGTGCGGGTCGGCCTGCGACTCCGCCAGCACCGTGCCCTGGCGGTCGATGACGGTGGCGCGCACGTCGGCCGCCCGCGCCTGCTCTTCCACGATCTGCTGCAGCGGTGTGCCGCGGTCCTTCTCCACCCGCTGGGCGAGCAGGCGGGTCTTCTCCGTCAGCGAGCGCTCGATCTGCTCGAACAGGCTCTGCTCCCAGGCCCGGCGGATGGCCACGTCCAGGGTGATGGTGGCCACGGCGATCACCAGCAGGAAGGCCAGCAGCAGCTTGACGAAGATGCGCTGCCTCACTTGGGGGCCTCGAAGCGGTAGCCGGCGCCGCGGACGGTCTTCAGGTAGCGCGGGTTCTCCGGATCGCGCTCGATCTTCTCGCGGATGCGGCGCACGTACACGTCCACCGAGCGCGGGGTGACGAAGGCGGTGTCGCGCCACACCGCGTCCAGCAGCTGGTCGCGGGTGAACACCCGCCCCGCGTGCCGCGCCAGGTACTCCAGCAGCCGGAACTCGGTGGCGGTGGTGGTCACGTTCTTGCCCCTTACGTTCAGCGTCATCGCCCCCGCGTCGATGTCGAGGTCCCCGACCTTCACCTTCATCGGCTGCAGCGGCCGCTCGAACCGCCGCAGCACCGCCTTCACCCGCGCCACCAGTTCCCTCGGACTGAACGGTTTTCCGACGTAGTCGTCGGCGCCGAGCTCGAGGCCGAGGACGCGGTCGCTCTCCGAGGTCTTGGCGGTGAGGAAGATGACGGGGATGGAAGCCAGGGCGCTTTCCTGGCGGATGCGGCGGCAGAGGTCGAGGCCGTCGCCACCGGGGATCATGATGTCGAGCAGGAAGAGGGCGGGCGGCTCCTTCTGGGCGTCGGCGATGACCTGGTGGGCGGAGGGGAAGTAGCGGACGGCGAAGCCGGCCTGCTCCAGATGGTGCCGGACCAGGCGAGCAATGTCGGCATCGTCCTCGACCACGAAGATGGTCTGCTTCACACCTTTATTGTAGCTGCCCTGGTGTTACAGCACGGTTACGGCCGCACCTCGACGTCGGGGGCGGTCAGGACGTCCCGGCGCGTGCCGATGCCCAGCCTCCTGGCTTCGCGGACGATGGGCTGGACCTGCTGCAGGGCCTCGACGGCCAGTTGCAGCGCGACCTCCTTCTCGCTGTTGTCGGCCTCGTCGCGGCGGAGCAGCGCTTGCAGGAAGGTCTTGCGCTCGGGGAAGACCTTGACGTTGACCTCTTCTTTTTCGTCGATCTTGGCCGCCTGCTTGGCCAGCTTAAGGGCCTCGGGGAAGCCTCCGAGCTCGTCCACCAGGCCGAGGGCTTTGGCGTCCTCGCCGGTCCAGACGCGGCCCTTGGCGATCTGCAGGACTTTATCCTTGGGGAGCTTGCGGCCGTCGGCGACCTTGTTGGTGAAGTCCACGTAGATGCGGTCGAGCCAGGCCTGGAAGCGGGCCCACTCGGCGGGATCGTAGTCCTCAAGGCCGGACCAGAACTGGGCGTTCTGGCCGACCGCGACCATGTCGAAGGAGACGCCCAGCTTGTCCCATAGCCCCTTGGTGAGGAACTTGCCGGAGAGCACGCCGATGGAGGCGGTGATGGAGCCGGGCTGGGCGACGATCTTGTCGGCGTTCATGGAGACGAAGTAGCCGCCGCTGGCGGCCACGTTGCCCATGCAGGCGATGACCGGCTTGCCCGCCTGCTTGGCCTTGTTGACCTCGCGCCAGATGGTGTCGGAGGCGACGTAGCTGCCGCCGGGAGAATCCACGCGCAGGATGATGGCCTTCACGTCCTTGTCGGCGACGGCGGCGCGGATGGCGGCGGCGACGGTGTCGGAGCCCATGTTGGTGTCGTCCTCCATGGGGTCGTACTTGCTCTTGCCGCGGGTGACGGTGCCCACGCCGTAGACCAGGGCGATGGCCTTGCCCTCGCTGTGCGGCCGGCCGGCGCGCTCCAGGTACTTGCCCAGGTAGAGCAGCTCGGCGTCGTTGCTCTTCTTCTTGACCTCGTCGTAGACCTCGTCGCGGTAGGCAAGCTTGTCCACCAGCCCGGCGTCTACCGCCTCTTTGCCCAGGTATGGCCCCTTGTCGATGAGCGCGCGCACCTGGTCGGGGGTCATCTTGCGAGCCTGGGCGATGCCGCTGACCATCTGGCCGTAGATGGAGGTGATCATCTTCTCCGAGGCCTCGCGGTGGGCAGGGGTGAACTTGGTCTCGGTGAAAAGATTGAGGGCGTTCTTGTATTCGTAGCGGTGGTCACCGTGGAAGCGCATGCCCAGCTTGTCGAGCGTGTTCTTGATGAAGGGATGGACGTAGTGGATGCCGGTGAGGCCGACGTCGCCGGAGGGTTGGAGGTAGATCTGGTCGAAGGCGGTGGCCAGGTAGTAGGCGCTGGCGCCGTTGGAGAACTCGCCGAAGGTCTCGGCGTAGACGATGGCGAACTTCTTCTTGTCGCGGAAGCGCTGGATGGCGTTGCGGACCTCCTGCAGCTGGGCGACGCCCATCTTGCCGGAGCCGGCGCGGGCGACCAGTCCGGCGACGCGGTCGTCGTTGCCGGCGCGCTCCAGGGCGTCCACCAGGTCGCGGGTGGAGAGCTTCTCGCGGCGCAGCAGCTTGGCCAGCGCGTCCTCCGGCGGGACGTACTCGACGATCTCCTGCTGCAGGTCGAGCTCCAGGACGGTGCGCGCGGGCACCGACTTCTTGTAGGAGAAGACCATCACCAGGACGAGGGCGATGTAGGACACGACCAGGAATCCGATGACGGCGAAGAAACGGACGAGCTTCTGCTTCACGGGAGACCTCCGGCACAGATGGCGAACAGGATAAAGGGCGGCGGAGAGGCGGGCAAACGCGTTTGCTTGCTGAGTCGTGCGACCTTGTAGCTCTGCGGGCGAAGGCGCCCGCAGGACAGCCGGCGAGGCGCCGGCGCTACGCCGCCGAGGACCCGCAACTACTCCACTTCTTTCGCCAGGCGCTCCCAGCCGCCGACGATGGCGCCCAGCAGCAGGCAGGTGACCAGCAGGTAGCCGGCGTTGATCCACAGCGCCGTCCAGGGCTGGTGTCCGGCGAGGGTGGTGGCCAGGGAGAGGGCGATGAGCAGGACGGCGATGACCGTGCCGGCCTCCATGCCCGCGGCCGCGCCGTGCCAGTCCTTGCGCCGCAGGATCCAGGCCACGGCGTAGGCGACCAGCAGATTGGCGGCGAGGATGCCGAGATAGGGCAGGATGCGCTCGGCATTCACCCGCGCCGCCTCGCGGCTGATGCCCTGGGCCTGCAAGTAGGCGGAGCCGAAGACGGGCTCGGCGTACCAGATCATGGCCAGCAGCCAGCCCAGGCCGGCGGCGGTGAAGACGGCCGCGTAGTGGATGCCGTCGAAGACGGCGAGGGCGAGCGGCCGCTCCGAGGGGATCTGGGCGATGCAGTCCTGGTCGCATCCGGCGCGGGTGGGCCAGCGCGTGCAACTCGACAGGCGCAGTCGCATGTGCCCGTTCAGGGCGGTGGAGACGGCGTGGCGGGTGTTGACCCGCACCTTGACCGGAGCTTGCGTCTCCGGGCAGAGCACGTCGCGTTCGCCGCGGAAGCGGGTGTGCACGTCCCAGCCGAAGAGCGCCGGGAGAACAAGGACCAGGATGATGCCGAGAAAGACGAGGCCGATCCAGATGGCGACCATGGGACACCTCGCACGATCAGGCTACGCCCGCCGCGTCGGGGCCTCCGTGAGGAAGGTCACAGGTGCGGGTGATGAGAGGGCGCGGTGGTTTGTCAGCGCACCCAGCCGAGGAGGAACTGGGCGAGAACGATCTTGGCGATCATAGCGAGGGGATAGACGGAAGCGTAGCTGACGTTGGGGGCCTCGTTCCTGGTCATGTTGGTGGCGAAGGCGAGGCAGGCGGGCTGGGTCTGCATGCCGGAGACCAGGCCCATGAGCGAGTCGAAGGGGATGTTCAGCAGCTTGAATCCGACCAGGACCGTGGCCAGGGTGGCGGTGAAGGTGAGCAGGGCGCCGGCGGCCAGCATCTGCAGGCCGTTGCCGCGCATGGTCTGGACGAAGACGTAGCCGGCGTTGGTGCCGACGCCGGCGAGGAAGAGCAGCAGGCCGATCTGGCGCAGGGTGAGGTTGGCACTGATGGGGATGTTCCAGGTGATGCGTCCGGTGCGCTCGATGCGGCCCAGGATGAGGGCCATGAGCAGCGGGCCGCCGGCCAGGCCGAGGCGCACGGTGGCGCCGCCGGGAAGGGGGATGGGCGCCATGCCCAGCATGACGCCCAAGACCATGCCGATGGCGACGGAGCCGAAGTCGGTCTCGGCGGTGCCGCGGATGGAGTCGCCGAAGAAACGGCTGACGGCGTCGAAGTTCTCGCGGCGGGTGAGGACGCGGACGCGGTCGCCGAACTCCAGGCAGGTGTCGGGGGTGGGGACGACGTCGACGTCGCCGCGGCGCAGGCGGGTGATGGTGGCCGACAGGCGGTTGGGCAGGTCGAGGTCGTGGATGCGCTGGCCGACCACTCGCTCGCTGGAGACGAAGACGCGGCGGTAGTCGAGCTCGGAGCGGTCGGCCTCGATGTGGGTCTCGGTGGGCTGGCCGAAGATGTGCTCGGCGCGCTCCAGGGCGTCCTCATCGCCGACCACGGCAACGATGTCGCCGAGCTCCAGGCGGGTGTCGGACTTCACGATGGTGGTGTGGCCGCTCTGCTGGATGCGGCTGATGACGAAGCCCAGGTCCTTGTGCAGGGAAAGCACGTCCTCGACGCGCTCACCGATGACCCCGGGGTTGCGGACGACGAAGTCGCGGACGCGGATCTCCGGGCCCTCGTCGCCGCGCTCGAACTCCACCCTCCACAGGCGGCGCAGGAACTGGAAGCACAGCAGCACGCCGATGACGCCGACGGGATAAGCGATGGAGTAGGCGACCACCGGCTGGTCGGCGGCGACGCGCAGCTCTTCCGGGGAAAGGCCGGCGGCGCGGCCGCTCTCGCGCACGCGCTCGCGGGTGGCGGCCAGCGCAGGCGTGTTGGTGAGCGCGCCGCAGAACAGGCCGGCGGCGCGGGCCGCGGGAAGCTTCAGCACGTAGGCCAGCGGGACAGTCAGAAGCGCGGCGAACAGCACCACCCCGCCCACCAGGAGCAGGTCGCGGTAGCCGCGCTGGCGGAAGGAAGCGAAGAACGCCGGGCCGGACTGGATGCCGATGGTGTAGACGAAGATGATGAGGCCGAGGCCGGCGACAACCTCGGGGAGGGTGATCTGCGGACTGAGCGCGCCCACCGCCAGTCCCATGAAGAGCACGCCGGCGACGCCGAAGCGGAAGCCCAGGAAGTTCACCTGCCCCAGCAGATAGCCCAGCCCGATCACCAGGAAGAGGGTGAGGATGGGCGAGCCCACCAGCGTGTTCACCAGCCAGGCGTGCATGGCAAGTCCAATAGTAAGCCGGTTATGGCGGGACCGCACAACCCGCTCCAGATTGTGCGGGGGAGACGTTTACAATATGCAACCACCGCTATGCAGCCCACCAACATCGACAGCATCCTGCAGGAGCACCGCCTGTTCCCGCCCTCCCCGGAATTCAGCGGAGCGGCGCACATCAAGAGCCGGGAAGAATACGACCGAATCTGCGCGGCCGCGGAGACAGACCCTGAGGGGTTCTGGGCCGGCGTGGCCAAGGAGCTGCACTGGTTCCAGCCCTGGGAGAAGGTGCTGGACTGGTCGAACGCGCCCTTCGCCCAGTGGTTCGTGGGCGGCAAGATCAACCTGTCGTACAACTGCCTGGACCGTCATGTGAAATCGGCGCGCAAGAACAAGGCGGCCATCATCTGGGAAGGCGAGCCCGGCGACATCCGCACCTACACCTACCAGCAGCTGTGGATCGAGGTGCAGAAGTTCGCCAACGTCCTGAAGGGGCTGGGGATCAAAAAGGGCGACCGGGTGGCCATCTACATGGGAATGGTGCCGGAGCTGCCCATCGCCATGC
>CAYTPH010000145.1:0-7274 GCA_964439635.1 uncultured Terriglobales bacterium | reverse complement strand
CACCAAAGGCGAGGCCGGCACCGGCGACGTGGTGCACGCGGTGAAGCACATGCGGCAGATCATGAGCGAGATGCGAGCGCTCACCGTGATGCGCGAGGAAGAGCTGTACGCCGCCGCCAAGGAACACCAGGCGCCCTACGAGCTGGTGCGGATGGTGGCCAAGGCGGGCAAGCTGCCGGTGCCGAACTTCTCGGCGGGCGGCATCGCGACCCCGGCGGATGCGGCGCTGATGATGCAACTGGGCGCGGAGACGGTCTTCGTCGGCTCCGGCATCTTCATGAAGGACAAGGCCACGCCGCTCGACCTGCAGAACGGGACGGAGCGCGATGAGGCGGAGCGCCGTGCCCGCGCCATCGTGAAAGCCACCACGCACTTCGACGATCCCAAGATCGTGCTGGAGGCCAGCGAGGAGCTGACGGGCACGATGAAGGGCATCGCCGTCAGCACCATGGCGCCGGCGGAGATGCTGCAGACGCGCGGGTGGTAGCCGTTAGCCACGAGCACTTAGCCCTTAGTTCTTGAATATGAGAATCGGTGTACTTGCCATCCAAGGGGACTTCGACGCTCACCGGCGCAGGCTGGAAGAGCTGGGCGCCGAAGTCTTGCTGGTCAAGAAGCCCGAGCACCTCGACCAGGTGGATGGGCTGGTGATCCCCGGCGGCGAGTCCACTACCTTCCTGAAGTTCCTGGAGCAAGGCGGATTCCTGGAGAAGCTGCGTGAGTTCGTCCGGGTGAAGCCGACGTTCGGGACCTGCGCCGGGGCGATCCTGCTGGCGAAGGAAGTCCAGAACCCGCCGCAGGCCGGGCTGGGAGTGCTGGACATCAGCATCCGCCGCAACGCCTACGGGCGGCAGCTCGAGAGCTTCATCACCGAGGCCGAGACCAAGCTCGGGCCGACCGAGTTGGTGTTCATCCGCGCCCCGCGGATCGAGCGCGTTGGCGCCGACGTGGAAGTCCTGGCGACGGCCCAGAACCACCCCGTGCTGGTGCGGCAAGGCAAGGTGATGGCAGCCACCTTCCATCCGGAGCTCTCGGCCGACACCAGGGTGCACGCCGAGTTTCTGAAGCTGGTGCGCAGCGGCAGGGGCTAGCCGAGGTCCAAGCGCATCTCGTTGGTCGGCTTGAAGCCCATGTTCTGGTAGAGCGCACGGCCGTCGTTGCTGGCGTGCAGCGAGATGGAGCGGAAGCCTTGCGCGCGGCACCACTCCACCATCTTCTCCATCAAGGCTCGGGCGAGGCCGCGGCGGCGGTACTCCGGTTCCACGTACACATTCAGGATCATGGCCAGGCGCGGGTCGCAAGTCCACGGGTTGCTGAGCCAGGGCGAGACCAGCACCCCGCCGCCGCCGGCCACACTTCCCTCTTCGGCCACCGCCAGCCAGCCGCGATAGGCGCCGCCGGCAAGCCACTCGCGAAGATGCGGACGCGTGGTCTGGACCATGCGGTCGAGCGCGGCCGCATCGGTCTGACCCATGTCGTGGAACATCTGCCGGCGGTGGTGCAGGACAGTCTCGAGGTCGGCGACGGTGGCTTCCCGCAGAGTGAAAGTCGGTGTGGGATTCACGCGCGCATGATAGCGCGAACGCCCAAAACGGGAACGATGCCGCCCGGCTTGAAATCCGCCGCAGGCGATGTGCTATAGTTTCGGCCCAATTCCCGCTGGGGTGAGCGGGAACGATGGTTGTGGTGGGGGTCAGCACGCTTCTCATTCGCGGTAATGAGGTCAGGCGTAGGACTGTGCACAACTCTGCTACCGAGGCTCAACGATGGGGCTGATGCTCCTGGTTGTCATCTGGCTGATCACCCTGATCAGCTCGTACTACTTCACAATCGACAAATGGTCGCTCCCGCCGGCAGCTGCGCTGCACGCTATCCCCATGGACCGGCAGTTCGCGCACACCTATGTGGCCATGGGCGTGGTGTTCCTCGCGGCGCAACTGGGACTGGGATTGTTCGTGTGGATGTACCGCGACCGCGGACCCAACACCAAGGTCCACTACAGCCACGGCAACACCCGGCTGGAGGTGGTGTGGACGGTGTTGACCGCCATCCTGTTCGTCGGCATGAACCTGGCAGGCAGCCGGGTGTGGGCGGAGGCCCGCTTTCAGGGGGCCGGCCCGAACGCCATCCGGGTGGAGGTCAGCGGGCTGCAATTCGCCTGGTACTACCGTTATCCCGGGCCCGACGGCACGTTCGGCAAGACCCGGCCCGACCTGCAGAACGCGGAAGAGGGCAACGCCGTGGGAGTCGACGACAGCGACCCGGCCTCGAAGGATGACGTGACCGTAGGCACGCTGGTGGTGCCGGTCGACCGCGAGGTGGAGCTGACGCTGCGGGCCCAGGACGTGATCCACAGCTTCTTCATCCCCAACATGCGGTTCAAGCAGGACGCGGTGCCGGGGTTGATGGTGCGCGCCCACTTCACACCCACCAAGGTCGGCGAGTACGAGATCGCCTGCGCCGAACTCTGCGGCCTGGGCCACTACAAGATGCGCAGCTCGCTGCGGGTGGTGACGCAGCAGGAGTACGACGAATGGCTCGCCGGCAAGGTGAAGGCGCGCCTGGAAGAGTAGCCGCACATCCGTTGACGATGCTTCCGGAGACGACACCAAGATGAATGATCCCAAGGCCCAAGCGGCCGGCCAGGGGCCGGCGCACACCGGGGACGCGCACGCGGCCCCCACCGGGTTCATCCGCAAGTACATCTTCAGCCTCGACCACAAGGTGATCGGGATCCAGTACTTCTTCCTGGCCCTGGTGGCGGTGTTCGTCGGCATGTTCCTGTCGGTGCTGATGCGCATCAACCTGGTGTGGCCGGGCACGTCGGTGCCCTTCTTCGGCGAGATGAAGCCGGAGACCTACCTGACGCTGCTGACCATGCACGGCACCATCATGGTGTTCTTCGTGCTGACCACGGCGCCGCAGAGCGGCTTCGGCAATTACTTCCTGCCCATCCAGATCGGGGCGCCGGACATGGCCTTCCCGGTGCTGAACATGCTGTCGTTCTGGACCACGTTCGTGGCCTTCGTGGTGATGCTGGCGGCCTTCTTCGTGGAGGGCGGCGCGCCACTCTCGGGCTGGACGCAGTATCCGCCGCTGAGCGCCATCGCCGCTGCCGGACCGGGACAGGGCCTGGGCATGGATCTGTGGATCCTGAGCATCGCCATCTTCTGCGCGGCGTCGCTGATGGGGGCGCTGAACTTCATCACCACGGTGCTGGACCTGCGGGCCAAGGGCATGAGCCTGATGCGCATGCCGCTGACCTGCTGGACGTGGTTCGTCACCGCCATGCTGGGCCTGCTGGCGTTCGGCGTGCTGCTGGCGGGCGGCATCCTGCTGCTGCTCGACCGCAACGTGGGCACCAGCTTCTTCGTCCCCGGCGGGCTGGTGGTGAGCGGCAAGATGGTGAACCACACCGGCGGCTCGCCTCTGCTGTGGCAGCACCTGTTCTGGTTCTTCGGCCACCCCGAGGTCTACATCGCCATCCTCCCTGGCATGGGCGTGGCCTCGCAGCTGCTCTCAACCTTCTCCCGTAAGCCGATCTTCGGCTACCGGGCGATGGTGTACGCCATCCTGGGCATCGGGATCCTGGGCTTCCTGGTGTGGGGCCACCACATGTTCATGAGCGGGATGAGCCCCTACTCGGCCTTCGCGTTCTCGCTGCTGACCATGGCCATCGGCGTGCCTTCGGCCATCAAGACCTTCAACTGGCTGGGAACGATGTGGCGGGGCAGCATCCGGCTGTACACGCCCATGCTGTTCGCGGTCGGGTTCGTGTCGCTGTTCGTGACCGGCGGCCTGAGCGGGCCGTTCCTGGCGCAACCGTCGCTCGATATCCAGCTGCACGACACCTACTTCGTGGTGGCGCACTTCCACCTGATCATGGGCGTGGCGGCCATCTTCGGCATTTTCGCCGGCACCTATTACTGGTTCCCCAAGATGTTCGGGCGCATGATGAACGAGCCGATGGGCAAGCTGCACTTCTGGCTGACCTTCATCGGCACCTATGCCGTGTTCATGCCCATGCACTACCTGGGAATGGCGGGACATCCGCGGCGCTACTCCCAGCTGACCGAGCTGGAATTCCTGAAGCAACTGCACCCGCTGCAGGAGTTCATCACCTACGCGGCGTTCGTGACCATCGCGGCGCAGTTCCTGTTCGTCATCAACCTGTTCTGGAGCATGTTCAAGGGAGCGAAGGCGCCGGTGAACCCCTGGGAGGCCACTACCCTGGAGTGGACGGTGCCCTCGCCGCCGCCGCACGACAATTTCGGTGGGGTCACTCCCGTCGTGAACCACGGACCGTACGAGTACAGCGTGCCCGGAGCCGCCAAGGACCACGTGATGCAGACCGACCCGGCGACCGCAGCGGCACATTGAGTGATCTATGGCCCCGCATTCCAATGAAGTCATCGTAGAACGAGAGCCGAAGCTGGGCGGGCGCGGCCCCGACCTGATCGAGCCGCCGAAGAGGTTCGGCGGAGGCGGCGGGGGAGGCGACGATGGCGACGCCCCCGGCTTCCGCAACCGCCTGCGCCGCTACCGGCTGGGAGTGATGATCGGGCTGGCCGCGGTGGTGATGTTCTTCGTCGCCTTCACCAGCGCCTACGTGGTGCGGCAGGGGCTGGGCACGTGGAACCCGGCCACCAACAGCTACGACAGCGACTGGCGGCCGCTCACCATCCCGGGCATCCTGTGGATCAACACCGGCCTGCTGCTGTTGTCGAGCGTGACCCTGGAGCTGGCGCGGCGGCGCACCATCGGCCGGGCGGCGGTGGCGCAGAGCTTCGGCATCGACAACGAGCAGCGCTCCGTCCCCTGGCTGGGACTGACGCTGGTGCTGGGCGCCGGGTTCATCGCTGGACAGTGGCTGGCCTGGCGGGAGCTGGCCTCGCAGGGGGTCTTCATCGCCACCAATCCCAGCAGTTCGTTCTTCTACGTGCTGACCGGCAGCCACGCCGTCCACCTGGCCGGCGGTCTGCTGGCCCTGCTGTACGCGTCGGCGATGACCCTGCTGGCGCGCCCGCTGGTGACCAAAGCCATCGTGGTGGACGTCACCAGCTGGTACTGGCACTTCATGGGCTTCCTGTGGCTGTACATCTTCGCGTTGCTGCAGTTGTGGAAGTGAGGAGACGAGACTGATGGCAGATGCGGCGATCCATCCCGGACACCCGGCAACGGGCGCTTTCGAGCCGTCGCTGTTCGGGACGTACTCCAAGAAATTGGGGATGTGGCTGTTCATCCTGTCCGACTCGCTGACCTTCGGGGCACTGCTGTTCGCCTACAGCTACGGACGCATCTCCAACCCGGCGTGGCCCACGCCTTTCGACTCGCACAGCATCATGACGGCGAGCGTCATGACCTTCTTCCTGCTGTCGAGCTCGCTGACCATGGTGCTGGCGGTGAACTCCGCCTCGCTGGGGCGGGAGAAGGCGACCACCGGGTGGCTGCTGGCCACCATGTTCTGCGGCGCCATGTTCATCGTGCTGCACGCCATGGAGTGGAACGGGCTGCAGGCCGAGGGCATGTGGCCGCTGGCCCTGCTGAACGCCAAGGGTGCGGGCGGCGAGCAGCACCTCTCCAAGCTGATCCCGCAGTTCGGCGGCACCTTCGTGGCGCTGACCGGCATGCACATGCTGCACGTGACCATCGGGGTCATCTACCTGGGCGTGGTGGCGCTGCGCAAGAAGATCCTTCCCATCCTGCTGGGGTTCTGGCTGCTGGCGTGGCTGCTGACGCCGGCCACCACCGTCTTCCACTACGGGGCCCACGTGCTGCTGGTGGGTGCCATCGTCTGTGCCGTCATCCTGTTCCTCAAGCCCAAGAAATACACGCCCGAGGACGTGGAGGTGGCGGGCCTGTACTGGCACTTCGTCGACCTGGTGTGGATGTTCATCTTCCCGCTGGTCTATTTGATGTCCACCCATATCGAGTAAGGAGCGCGCATGACCGACCATTTGGAAGATGGGGTGATCGAGCAGGTCATCGAGAGTCACCGGCACCACACCCGGGCGCAGTTCTTCTGGGTATGGGGAGGGCTGCTGCTGCTGACCGCGGTGGAGGTCGCGCTGGCTTACCAGCACCTGAAGCCGGCCACCATGCTCAGCATCCTGATCGGGCTGTCGGTGATCAAGGCGGCGATGATCATCCTGTACTTCATGCACCTGAAGTTCGAGACCCGGCGCATGCGCTACGTGCTGATGGTGTCGCTGGTGGTCTGCCTGGGCCTGATGTCCATGTTCTTCGCCGACGCGGTGCGTGTGGTCACCCACGGGATCAAATGAGAGCCTTGCTCCTCAGCGCCGCGCTTACCCTCGCCCTGGCGGGCCCCGCCTACGGCCAGGGGTGCGCCATGTGCTCCTCCGGGGCGCGGGCTGCCGGAGAAAAGGCGCAGCGCTCCCTGGCACGCGGCGTGGCCTTGCTGATGGTCACCACTATGGGGATGGTCGCGGGGCTGGCGACGCTGGCCTACCGATTCCGCAACCCCCGCGAGGACGGATCAGAAGAGCGATAGAGGGCGCCGCTCCTTCCGCAGGCGCTCCCGGAAGAACTTCTCCAGTTCCCTTCCCGGCAGTCCCCCGAGCCGAAACAGTCCCAGATAGCCCAGCCACACCACCGACGCAGCGATCATGCCCGCGAGCAGCGGCCAAAGCGTGGCCGCGGGTATGCGGAATAGCGCGGCCAACGAGGCAGCGAAGCCCGCCAGGCCGATCAGGACGAGGACCATGTCGCCGATGGCGGGCGCATGCGTGCGCTTCGCAGCCCGCAATCCCGGGCGGGCGCGGCGCACCTGCGAAACCAGACGCGGCCGCCGCAGGTCCCTCCTCGGCGCCGGGCTTTCCGCGACCGCCATGGCCTGGAGTTGTTTCTCCGCCGAGGGCTGGGCCAAAGCGGGGAGGGCTGGCTGCGACTTGTCGCCCTCGGAAAGGAACGATCCGAAGATCCAGTCGTTGATGTCGCGCTTGACGAACTGCGGGGCCGAGAAATGGATGCCGCCCTGCCCGGTGGCGTCGGCCCAAGCCACCTTCCCGGAGGTGCGCAGCACGGAGGAGCTTCCCGGGAGCGAGAACTCCACCTGCACCGGCTTGCCGCTCGCAAGAGGGGCGACCGAGTGCACCCGCATCCCGTTCTCGCACAGGTCCACCACGATGCCGCCGTTGGCGCCATCGAGCTTCACGTAGGTCAGCGGCCCCACCATTTGCCGCAGGCTGGCGCGGCGCTCCCTGGCAGTCACATCCATGCAGTCTCCGTCGGTGAGACGAAGTGGCGTGGGC